>JAUNEE010000055.1 GCA_030525705.1 Moraxella sp. | reverse complement strand
GCTGGCGTGTCCAGTTTAGCAACGCCATCGGTCCATACAAAGGCGGTATCCGCTTCCACCCAAGCGTCACCGAAGGCACATTGAAGTTTTTAGGCTTTGAACAAATCTTTAAAAACGCCCTAACAGGCTTGCCAATGGGCGGTGCAAAAGGCGGCTCAGACTTCGACCCAAAAGGCAAATCAGACGCTGAAATCCGCCGTTTTTGCTACGCTTTTATGCGTGAACTGCACAAAAATGTCGGCAAAGACATGGACGTGCCAGCAGGCGACATCGGCGTGGGCGGACGTGAAGTGAACTATATGTTCGCCATGTACAAAAACTTGACCCGTGAATTCGAAGGCGTTTTGACAGGCAAAGGCGTAGGGCATGGCGGTTCACTCATTCGCACCGAGGCGACAGGCTATGGCTTGGTTTACTTCCTGGAAAATATGGTAAAAACCAATAACGACAGCATTTCTGGCAAAACCGTACTGGTCTCAGGTGCAGGCAACGTTGCCCAGTACGCTGCCGAAAAAGTAACCCAACTTGGCGGAAAAGTCATCACTTTCTCAGATTCGCAAGGCACACTGTACGATGAAAACGGCTTTGACCAAGAAAAAATCGACTGGGTAAAAGCCCAAAAAGACGCAAGAAAACCACTGTCTGACTATGTCGCTAAGTTTGGCGGAAAATGGCTGGCAGGTGAGAAACCTTGGCAGTTCAAAGCCGACATCGCCTTGCCTTGTGCCACCCAAAACGAGGTCAACGGTGATGAAGCCAAACAGCTCGTTGAAAATGGCGTCAAATACGTGACAGAGGGTGCAAATATGCCCTTGACCATCGAGGCGATTGACGTGGTGCGTGCAGGTGGTATCGCTTACGCCCCTGGTAAAGCCGCCAACGCAGGCGGTGTGGCAGTATCGGGACTTGAGATGAGCCAAAACTCCGTACGTCAATACAAAGACTTTGAGGAGCTTGATGCACAGCTTAAAGACATCATGACCACCATTCATAATAACGCCAAAACCTATGGTGAAAAATACGGCACCACCAAAGACACCGTTGACTATATGACAGGTGCGAACATCGCAGGCTTTGTACAAGTCGCAAATGCTCTGGTAGCATACGGCACGCTATAAGCCCACCCAATCCATACCCCAAGGTTTTTTAGCTTTGGGGTATTTTTTATTGGCGTCTTTAAAGTCTTGTTTGTGCCGGCTATTGTAATTTAACTTTAAAAATCACCAAAGCCGTTCGCCCTTAAGCTCTGCCTGCGGAGGGGAACGGTTTTTCCCGTTAGATTTTCCAAGCCCAGCACGAACAAAAAAACCTAATACAGTGTGTTTTGGATTTAATGGGCGATAAAACCCAATGACCTTATTTAACGCACAAAAAAACCAAGTACAAGACTTGGTTTTCATGAAGTTTATTTAGTGATGATGGCTGTGCGTTGCCTGACCCTCATGAGTGGCGTGGTTGTGATGGCTATGATTATCATGGCTGGCGTCATTGCTATGATGAGAGCTGGTCTCTGCACCGTGATGAGCTTGACCCTCATGACTGCCCTGATGAGGGGCGTGGTGGCTATGATTGCCATGTTCAGCGTCCAGAACAGCTTGATGTTCAGCATGAGCATGAGCGTGTGCATGATGGTCATGATTATGTAGCAAAGGTGGCACAATGACAGCCAATCCCGACAAAACAATCACCGCACCACCCAGCCGTCTAAGCTGATAACGAGTTATCGCCTTTTGTAACCACAAAACCACCGTCTGTGCGAATAACAACATCGGCAATGTCCCAAGTCCAAAAAACAGCATAAACACCGCACCGAACTGCAGCTGTGCCACCAAGTTTGGGTCTGTCACCCCGAAGCCTGCACCAGACACCGCCACCAAGAGTGCCGCATAAACCAAACCGCAAGGCAACAGCCCCCAAAGCAGTCCCGCCGCCACCGCTTTAGGAAACTTATCCAAAGGAAACAGCTTCGCTCTTAATGGTGACAGCTTTTGCCACAGACCCAGCCCTACCCGCTCTAGTCGATTCAGCAGTGGCAAACCAAGCATTAACAGCCCCGCCAGCACCAAGGACGCACCCAGCAAAAAGCGTGGCACACCGCTGTGCATAAAGGGTGACAAAAGACTCGCCCCAAAGACACTCGCCACCACCCCAAGCAGCATATAACTTATCAAACGCCCTAAATGATAACTAAAAATCAGCAGGCGTTTTTTCGTGGGATTGGCGTTGTGCATGGACATACCAAAAGCCGTCACAATGCCACCGCACATACCCAAGCAATGTGGCGAACCAAAAAACCCCATCGCCACCGCAGAAAGCAAAAGTGTCACATTCATCATTTATCCTTCAAATCTGTACCACGGCGTGCGGTGCGGTCATCTAGGATAATCTGCTCAGGCGCATTGTCCAAATCGTCAAATTGATTGGATTTGACCGCATACACAATCGCCCAAATTGCCACCGCTGACAACATCAAGCTGAGCGGAATCAAAAAATACATACTAACCATCTCTCCCCCTTAGCGATTTTAGGCATACTTTTTTAGCATACACTTAACGCTTTTTCTCACGCTTTTTAAATTCAGCGATGCGTTTTCTTTGTCTTAACGCCTTGGCTTTATTGACAACTTTCGGATTTTTCTTGCCCTCATAGGGGTTGGCGTTTTGTTTAAACTCCACCTGCAAAGGCGTCCCCTCCAGATTGAAAACGTTGCGATAAATATTTTCCAAGTATCTTTGATAAGATTTTGGCAAAGCGGAAGTCTGGTTGCCATGAATGACAATGACAGGCGGATTATGCCCACCCAAATGCGCATATCTTAGCTTGATACGCCGTCCGCCCACCATCGGTGGTGGGTGCGAAGAGACAGCGTCCTCTAAAATCTGCGTCAAACGACTGGTCGAAACCTTAAACATTGCCGCCTCGTACGCTTTATGAATGGAGGGGTAAAGATTGCCCACGCCATTGCCATACAAAGCAGAAATCAGGTGAATTTTCACCCACGGAATGAAATGAAAACGTCTATTCATTTCTTTTTTAACCAAATCTTTTTGGTCGTGCGTAAGGTTGTCCCATTTGTTAATGGCAATGACAATCGCCCGCCCTGCGTCCAACGCATAGCCCAGCATATGCAAATCTTGGTCGACAATGCCCTCATGCGCATCAATCACCAAAAGCACCACATTGGCATCTTTGATGGCTTGTAAGGTCTTGATAACGCTGAATTTTTCTACTTTTTCATCAATGCGTCCACGCCGTCTCACACCCGCAGTGTCAATGAGAACATAATTTCTACCCTCTCTTTCAAACGGGATATAAATGCTGTCTCGTGTCGTCCCTGGCATATCAAAGACCACCACCCGCTCTTCACCAAGCAGACGGTTCACCAGCGTGGATTTTCCGACATTCGGACGACCGATAATGGCAAGCTTAAGCCCCTCGGGACTTTCTTCTAGCTGTGCCTCTTCTGGCATATCTTCGGTAATCACCTCAAGCAAACTGGTGACACCCTTGCCATGACTTGCCGCCAAAGGATAAGGCTCACCCAAACCCAAAGAGAAAAACTCGCTAATCGCCGCTTCATGCACGCCATCGGTTTTATTGGCGACCAGATATACTTTTTTGCCAAGACTGTGCAAAAAACGAGCAATCTCCTCATCGGACGGTGTAATGCCCGCCCGTGCGTCCACGACGAACACCACACGGTCAGCTTCATGAATGGCGGTATAAGACTGGCTTGCCATATAATCATCGATATTGCCGCTGCCATCATCTGCCTCGCCGATACCCCCCGTATCCACCACGATAAAAGACTTGTTCTCAAAAAACACATCGCCATACTGACGGTCACGGGTCAAGCCTGCTAAGTCAGCAACTAAGGCTTGACGGGACTTCGTAAACTGGTTAAACAGGGTCGATTTTCCGACATTCGGGCGACCAATAAGGGCGATAACGGGTCTTAAGCTCATAATACTTCTCTTTATCTATGCTGGCAGACGCCTCCATACCTAGAAAAATCGTCCGCCTAAAAAAAATTACACCAAAACAGCCTGCGTTTTTGGTGAAACATGCCTTAAAAACTGGTTAAAGGGTCAAATCGGCACAGCCCATCCCCCCCCAGCTAACCAAACAGCTTTTTAGTTATCCATACCACTTCTTAGCAAGCTGTTGATTTTTAAGGTATTTTAAATAAAATTAGGGCTTGCATACAAACCCCAATTTGACCAAAAACAGCTTACTGCACCTGCCACACCACCGCTTGCCCTGTGGTTGTTTGGGCGTATAGTCGGTTTTGTCTGGCTTGCAGGCTGACAATTTGTCCTTTGTCCTTCGCTTGGGTGCGCGCCACTAGATTGCCATCTTTGGTGAATAAATGCACATAGCCCTCATAATCCCCGAATGCTACATAATTCCCCACTGCCACAGGTGCTGATGGCTTTCTGTGGGTTAGGGCGTTATTTTGCCATAGACGCTCGCCCGTCATCGGGTCAAAGCCATATACCATGCCGTCTGTATCTGCACCCATTAACACGCCACCGACAAATGCCACAGGGTGCGTGCTTGGAAAATCACGCACCGTAAACAGCACCTGACCTGTACTCATATCAAAGCCCGATAAACTACCACTATAACTGGTTACGTATAGATAGTTACCCACCACCAAAGGCGTGCCATCGACATCACTCATGCGTCCGACATCACTACCCCCAATCGCCACACCGATACGGCGTGTCCAAAGCGGGCTGCCGCTGTCACTGTTAATGGCATGAATACGCCCATCTGCCGTACCGAACAAAGCGGTACTGCCGTCCAGTCTTAAAGGCTTGGCAGTCCCACGCACACTAACGTTCGGGCTTTGGGTGCTAAATTGCCAAATCGGCGCACCACTTTGCAAATTCAAGCCATGCAGAACACCATTATTAGCGGACAATAATACACGGTTACCTGCAACCACCGCAGGGGTCAAAACCGTCGCTTTCAAATCCTGCGTCCAACGCACCGCACCCGTTTCAGCGTCCAAGGCAACCACCTTACCGCTACGTGTACTGACAATGGCAGTACCACTACCACCATCAAAGCCAACACCAGAAACGATGGGCTCGCCCACGCTAACCGACCAAGCTTTCTGGCTTCCGACATACCCTACTACCGTGCCTGTTCTTGACGCCAGCACCATGGTGTTAGCCTCTGTACCGATTTGCAAGTCCAGCAGGTCTTTTTTGCTCAATTTTTCACCACGCTTTAGGCGAGACTCCTCCACTGAGACGCTAAAAATCGGCTGCAAAGTCGCTTGCGGTGCAGTCACTTCTACCAATTTCACAGGCTTTTTCGCCTCAGGTTTGAGGGTTTTGCCACAACCTGTGGTCACTAAAAGACTAGCAACTGTACAAGCCAGCACCATTTTTTTCATGTGATAACGAGGGTTTAACATTGCTATAGGTTTCATCATGCGTTCTCTCAATCCTAAATTTGCGGTATTCAACCGCTTGAATGCTTGGTTTTGGCGTTTAAGTTGTCTCACTTTAGCACAAAGCGTTGCATTTAGCGATATTTTTCACAGCTTTTCTTGGTTTGGCTAAGTTTTTTCATCTTGTCTAATTTATGACAAAAGATACTCCACGCCAAAACAATCACTGCTCTGTTGTTGTCTTCGCGGTCGTCTCTGGCTCAGCTTCGGCTGCTACGCCTGCCACCGCCAGTGCTTCTGCCATCGCTTCATCGTCCACGCCTTGAAGATTAGTCATCGCTTGTTCACTCACCACCGCAGGACGCTCAATATCAGCAGGCTCAAGCCCCAACGACTGCATTTTTAATTTTAACAAAGCACGGCTTTCTTGTCTGCCCGATAAAATCTCCCACGCTTTTTCATAGGCGGCTTTTGCAGCAGCATCATCTTTTTTCGCTACCTGAATATCACCCAAAACCTCAAGCCGTGTTGCTTCGAAGCTCTCTGGGAATGTGCCATTGATGGTTGCCAAAGCAGCGTCCGCCTGCCCTGCTGCCAGCTCCACCGCCGCAAGCTGCAAACGGCTAATCGCAAGCAAGCCCTCATCATCAATCGGTACTTCTGACGCCGCCTTTAAAGTCACCGCCGCCCCTGCGTAATCATCGCTGTCGGCTTGGTGACGGGCTTTGGTCATCAAAGCTTGCCATGCATAGACCGTATCGCCATGTTTAGCCACCAGACTGTCAATATTTGAGAATAGTTGTTCTTTGGTGGTCTCACTGGCCTGTGCGTCAGGATTTTGAGCAGCCAACGCCAAAGCCGCACTGTCATTACTAATGGCAGTATAGCTGTCCGCTGCCACCGTATCCACTCTGCCATAGTTTTTTTGGTAAAATTGCCAACCAAAAAACGCCGCCAACACCAAAAGAATGACCGTCACGATATTACCACCGTGCTGTTTTAGAGCAGCCATCGCTTGCTTGTCATTGGTTACTAAGCCGTTGTCTTGTTTCATTATGTTCTCTGTTTTTGTGTTTTTAATTGATACACTCTAAAGCTTGCATAAATGCCGATACAGGCACTCACGCCAAAATCACGCAAATTATAACTCAAACGTTACCTCTGCCACAGGTCGAGTGACTTGCTCACCTGTGTGCATATTTTTAATGCTCACGGTACCACTTTGAATTTCTGCCTCGCCAATAATCACCGTATATTTTGCCCCTGATTTGTCCGCCTTTTTCATTTGTGACTTAAGGCTGGTGGCAGATGCCATTTTCACACGCAATGTCGGCTGACTTAGGCGTAACTGATGGGCGTACAGCACCGCATTCATATAGACCTCTTCACTGGCAACGATAAAGACATCGCAATCGGGTGTTTCAGCCATCGGGTTTACCGTCTCAATAAGAAGCATGAGTCGCTCCACCCCCATCGCAAAGCCCACCGCAGGCTCGGACTGCTCAGGATTGCCTTTGACAATGCCCACCAAGCCATCATATCTCCCCCCACCGCAGACGGTCGCCTGTGCGCCAAGTTTATCCGTCACCCATTCAAAGACGGTTTTATTATAATAATCAAGCCCACGCACGAGTTTTTCATTGACTTCAAAATCAATGCCCAGCGTGTGCAGATAATTTTGCACCGCTTCAAAATGCCCCCTGCTCTCTTCGCCCAAAAAATCGGACAATTTAGGCGCACCTAGCAGAATGTCTTGGGTTTGTGGGTCTTTGCTGTCCAGCACTCGCAAAGGATTGGTGCTAACACGGCGTTGGCTGTCATCATCCAATCCGTCAAAATGAACATTCAAATAATCAACCAAGGCATTTTTATACGCCAGACGCTCGTGTGCCTCGCCTAGTGTGTTAAGCTGCAAGGTAACATGTGCGTCAATGCCAAGCCGTTTCCACATCATCGCCGTCATCGCAATCAGTTCGGCATCGGCATCGGGCAAGGCAGAGCCAAAACTCTCCACGCCAAGCTGGGTAAACTGACGATACCGCCCCTTTTGTGGGCGTTCATAGCGAAACATATTGCCCAGATACCACAGCTTTGGCGTATCGCCACGGGTCAAATTATGCTCAACCACCGCCCGCACACAACCTGCCGTACCCTCAGGACGCAGCGTAAAAGACATCTCTTTTTCGTCTTTACCCGTGTTTTGATTGCCATGCACCACGCCAAACATTTCTTTTTCGACAATGTCGGTCGCCTCGCCCACGCCCCGTGCAAAGAGTTCAGTTTGTTCAACAAGGGGCAAACGAATTTGGCTAAACCCATAACTATCAAGCACTTGGGTTA
>JAUNEE010000054.1 GCA_030525705.1 Moraxella sp. | reverse complement strand
ATCAAGCCGACATTGATAAGATTTTGATTGACCTTGACGGCACGGACAATAAGGGCAACCTTGGGGCAAATGCCACTTTGGCGGTGTCTTTGGCAGCAGCAAGGGCGGCAGCGGTGGCGACAGGCGTGCCATTATTTCAGTATATCGCCAATTTGCGTGGACAAAGCTCGCTGTCTATGCCTGTGCCGATGATGAATATCCTAAACGGTGGGGCACACGCTGATAACACGGTGGATATTCAAGAGTTTATGATTGAGCCTGTGGGGTTTGACAGCTTTGGTGAAAGCTTGCGTGCAGGCACCGAAATTTTCCACGCCCTAAAATCAGTCTTAAAGGTACAAGGATTAAACACCGCAGTGGGCGATGAGGGTGGATTTGCTCCCAATCTGCGTTCTAATGAAGAGGCGATTACCATTATTTTACAAGCCATTGAAAAGGCAGGTTATATCGCTGGCAAGGACATTTATTTGGCACTCGACTGTGCGTCTAGTGAATTTTATAAAAACGGTCAGTATGTGTTGGAGGGAGAGGGTAACAAAGCCTTTACCAGCCATCAGTTTGCCGATTATTTGGCTGGCTTAACCCGTCAATACCCGATTATCTCTATTGAAGATGGACTTGATGAAAGCGATTGGGATGGCTGGGCGTATTTGACTTCTTTGATTGGCGATAAGGTTCAGCTTGTTGGCGATGATTTGTTTGTTACCAACCCAAAAATCTTGCGTGAAGGCATTGATAAGAAAATCGCCAATGCCATTTTAATTAAATACAATCAAATCGGCACGCTGACCGAAACGCTAGATGCGATTTACCTTGGCAAAGAAAACGGCTATGCGACTGTGATTAGCCATCGCTCTGGCGAAACCGAAGACGCCTTTATTAGTGATTTGGCGGTGGGAACAGCGGCAGGTCAGATTAAGACAGGTTCGCTATGCCGCAGTGACCGTGTTGCCAAGTACAATCAGCTACTTCGCATTGAGCAAATGGTAACGGCAAGTTTCCGTGGGCGTGAAGAATTTATTGGACTGCGTGGCTAATGGCGCGGTCTGACACGGTAGAGCAGGTGGCGGATACGCACGCTACTGCTTCTTATAAGGCGGCGTTGCCCAGTTTTATTGGGCATTCGCTGTTTTTGTTTTGTGTGACGTTGGTGGCAGCTGCCTTGTTTTACCAATATTGGTATGGCGAGTATGGACGCCATGAGCTTGAGGCATTACGGGCACAGCTTGTCGCACAGGAGCAAGCCAATCTAAAACAGCAGCAGAAATTAGACCGTTTGCGGGCTGATGTGGCGGATTTGAAGTCGGGGCTTTTGGCGACAGAGGAGCATGCGCGTATTGATTTGGGCTTGATTAAGTCGGGTGAGACTTTTGTACAGCTTGCTCATACGCCTGAGGATTACGCACCCTTGCCTGTGGCGGAGAATGATACACCCGCCATTGAGGTGCTGGATGTTGAGGCGGTCGATGGCGTGCCTGTGATTAGCCAAACAGGCGAAGAAAGTGGTGGAGGGCAGTGATGGCGGTGCATGCACTGGTAGTGGCGGCAGGGCGTGGTACACGCTTTGGGGGTGACTTGCCCAAACAGTATTTGCCGATTGCCATGCCAGCTGGCACAAAAACGGTGCTAGAGCTTAGCCTAGCTGCTCTTGCCAAAAGCCCTGACATCAGCTCTTGCACCCTTGTCATTGCCAAAGAGGATACGATTGCCCAGACTTTAAATTTTGTCTTGCCGTGTGAAGTTGTGGTGGGCGGAGCAGAACGTTGGCAGTCGGTGGCAAATGGCGTGGCACACATTGCCAAAACCGCCAAAGATGATGATTTAATCCTAATTCACGATGGGGCAAGACCTTGTCTAAGTCCTGTCGATTTACAAAAAGTCATTGATACTGCCAAAACCGAGCCAAATGGGGCGATTTTGGGTGTGCCTGTGGCGGACACTTTAAAAGTGGTGCAAAATGGACAAATCATCAAAACGACAGACCGCACCAACCTTTGGCACGCCCAGACGCCGCAAGCCTTTCGGTTGGATAAGCTTTTGCAAGTCATTGATTTTATTAAACAAAATAATCAGCTCATTACCGATGAAGCCCAAGGCTTTGAAGCTTTAAATCTGCCTGTGGCAATGGTGGCAGGCAGTCCCAGCAACCTAAAATTAACCCATAAGCATGATTTGCCTTTATTGACGGCGATTCTGGGGCGGTTGGGTTAATGCGATTTTGGTTATTTGTCATCGGGGCGGTGGCAGTCATGCTCTCGGTGCTGGGTGTGGCACAGACTTATCATGCCGATGTCCCTGCTTGGCTAAAAAATCCGTGGGGTTTATTTTTTCTTACCGCTGTGTCTGTGTTGGCATTGGCGGTGACCAGTAGAAAATATATATGGTATTACCGTCTGTTATGGGCGGTTTTTGTATTTTTGGGCTGGGTGTTTTTTGGGGTGCGTGCTTATGAAGTGCATGACCGTACCTACGCCAAACTCATAGATGCACCCGTGCAAGTCACCGCAACCGTGCGGATTGATGAGTTATCCGATAGTATTTATAACCCTGCTTTGGGCGAGTCCTACCGCCAAAAAGCCACGCTGACGGATATTCGTCCTGTGGTGGCGGTCGCAGGCGCCTCTTTGCCAAACCCTTTTTATGACCCGAAAAAAGACAGTGCTTTGCTGGAGCTTGCGCAAGTAGACAAGCCTTTGCCGTCCAGTTTAGAGGTGCTTTTAACCGCATATCCACATAAACCCACCCAAAGACAGCCCGATGACCCGCTGGCGGCATTAAAAGAACTGTCGGTCGGAAGTGAGGCGCGCATGACGCTGCTGCTGACACCGCCTGAGCGTTCGGCGGTTCGTACGCCGTCTGCCTTTGATGAATATCGCTGGCTACTTACCCGCCATATCCATGCCAAAGCCCAAGTGTTAAACGTTGAAAACGTGACGACGATGTCTGTGCAGGGATTATCCAAGTTGCCACTGGGCGTTCAAAAACTGCGTGAGCGGTATCGTGAAACTTTTTATGAAAAGTGGCAAAGTGCAGACATACAGACGGGGCAGGCGTTGGCGGTAACTTTGAGTCTATTGACGGGGGATAGGGCGTTGATTGACGGTCAGACGAAAGCCCTATACCAATACGGCGGCATTTCGCATTTGCTTGCCATTTCTGGGGCGCACGTTCTGTTTTTGGCGGTACTATTGACGTCCTTGGTGGTGAGGGTGGTAAACCGATTTGCCCCGCTGGTGTACTGTTTTTTAGCACGTTGGCAGTTAAGGTTTTTGGTGATGACGGCGGCGGCTTTGATGTATGCTTATTTCACGGGCTTTGATGTGCCTGCCGTACGGACGGTGTATATGCTGGCGGTGGTGGGATTGGCGCGCTGGCTTTTAGTGCCTTGGTCTGGGCTTCGGTCGTTGTCGCTGACGGCGTTGGTGCTGGCGTATCTTGATCCTTATGTGCTGTGGCAGGCGGGGTTTTGGTTGTCCTTTGTGGCGGTGGCGGTGCTGCTGTTTTATGAAAATACGGACAAGTCCCAGACGCAGAATTTTTGGCAGTCGCTCAAAGTGAATTTAAGACACGGGGCGATGTTGCAGTTTTATGTGTTTTTGTCGATGTTGCCGATTAGCCTGTTGTTGTTCGGGCAGGTGTCTTGGCTTGGACTGGTTGTCAATCTGTTTGCGGTGGGGCTGTTTGGCTGGGTGGTTGTGCCGATGAACCTTTTGGCGGGCGTGTTGTATGGCATTTCTCCTGCCTTGGCGTGGTGGATATGGCAAAAAGTGGCGGCGGTGCTGTTTTGGTTGTCGGCGGCACTTGGGGATTTACGCTTAGTGCTGGGTGAGCATTGGCTGTTTTTACCGATGAGCGTGGCGGGGATTATTTTATTATTTTTGCCGATTCTTTTATTAAAAGGGCGGTTGTTGCCTCGTTATTGGGCAGTTTTGCCTGTCTGTGCGTTTTGGTTGGTAGTGGTGTTTCCGTCAAAAAACATCGTGCATGATGCGGACGCTTTGCAATTAACTAAGCTTCATAGCCATGACAAACAAAACCTCTGGCTGCTATTTAGTAAGGGGGATAGGCACTGGCTATTTTTAGACAGGCGGAGCAAAAAAGAAACGGGCGATGAGGGCTATGCCACTGAGCTAGCACAGCAGTTGGTACACCATGGGGTGACGTATGTGGCGGGGGTGCTGATTTTGGGCGATGATGAGACGCTTGCCAAAACAGCAGGAAGATTAAGTCTTGCCATGCCTGTGGGTCGGCTTGTTTGGTCGGGGGCGGCAGGTCAGCGTTATGGGCGGCTGACCGCAGCAAGGTGCGGTGCTGACCAGTCTGTGACGCAGACGGAGGCGGTTATTTTGACGGGTTATGGTGAGATTGATGATGTGGCGATGCACCGCTGTTCTGTGGGCATTTGGGCGGACGTGCCTTTGGTGTTGTCGGGCTTTGCTGCAGATACACCAGATGAAGGGGTGATTGCCCAGCCCAAAGACAGTAAGGCGGTGCTGACCTTGCCACGTACAGCGGTGGTGATAGATGGGGCACAGGATAATCGGCTATGGCAAGTGTATGCCCTGCTTTGCCAAAGCAAGGGACTGCCAGCCCAAGCCGACTTATGGCTTATGCACCATCAAGGCAAAACCCGTGCAGAAGATAGGGCGGTTTTCGGGTCGCCTGCAGTGATGTTCGCCAGTCAGGGGGATAAATAGGTGTATTTGTCGGATTGGTTCGATGTCTATTGACGCCCAGCAAATCCCTATGCGTTTTATCACCATTAACCGCAAGGTGTTTGGTGAATTTGTGTCATATGACTGCTTGGATTGGCTTGAATTTTTTTGTATTATCCCCATAAATTAAACGGTTTTTATTAAGTTAAGGAATTCTCATGGCGTGGCCACCGAACCCCCGTAAATCCACTGATGACAGTCAAATCCGCCACAGCGTGCAAGGCACACCCCCAACAGGACAAGAATGGCAACTTTTGGAAAAAACGTTGATGGCGAGCATTGACGAACAAAGAAAAGCTCGCCGTTGGAATATTTTCTTTAAGCTTTTGACCTTTGCTTATGTGATTTTTGCGTTGTTGATGCTGGGCAAGGGCTGCAGCACCGCTAATACCGCTGCTATGCCGATGGGGGCGACAGAGCCACATTTGGCGGTGGTTGATGTCGATGGTGTCATTTCGTCTGGCACACCCGCCAATGCAGGTGACGTGGTGGATGCTTTAACGGAAGCGTTTGAGAGTGAAAATTCCAAAGCGGTCGCCCTAAACATCAACTCCCCTGGGGGCTCACCGGTGCAGTCTGATGAGATTTGGCAGGCGGTCATGGATTTGAAAGCTGAGCACCCAGACAAAAAAGTCTATGCGGTTATCGGTGATATCGGGGCGAGCGGTGCTTATTATATCGCAAGTTCTGCCGATGAAATTTGGGTGAATCCCTCAAGCTTAGTGGGTTCTATCGGCGTGATTATGTCAAGCTACAATATCGAGGGCTTGCTTGAAAAAATGGGCGTGGAGGACCGTACTTTGACGGCAGGCGAGTACAAGGATATTTTATCAATGAGCCGCCCCATCACCGAAGCAGAAAGGGTGCATATGCAGGCACTGCTTGATACCACGCACCAAAATTTCATCGATGCTGTGATGAAAGGGCGTGGTGACAAATTAAAAAATCCTGAGGAAAACAAGCTGTTTAGCGGACTGTTTTGGACGGGCAAGCAGTCGGTTGAGCTTGGGCTGGCGGATAAATTGGGCGGTATGAGCCAACTTGAAAAAAGCTTGGAGCTAAATCATACTGTGAATTACACCTATGTTGACCCCATGCAAAAAATCTTTGACCGCTTTGGTGTGCAAGTCGGCAAAGGCTTGGGCGCAGGATTAAAGCTTGAGCTTGCTGAAAAAGAAGAGCCGAAATTACACTAACATTAGCACCCCAATCGGGGTGTTTTCCTATCTAAAGTAGACAGGTGATTATGAGCACGCACAGCAATAAAACTTGGAGTTACGGTCAGGCGGCGGCGTATTTATTTTTGTTGCTCCTTGTGTTTTTTGGGGTGCAATTGGGTGCGTTTTTGCTGCTGGCGGGATTGTCCGATTCTGTGGCGAAGCTTAGCCTGTGGGCAACCTTAATCACGGCTTTTTTTATGATGGGGCTGTGTTTTTTATTGGTGAGGGGTTTGGTCAAAGATGACATGGCACGACTTTTGGGGCGATTTCATGGCGACACCTTAAATGCAGGGCTATTTTGGCAAGGCTTGGGGCTGCTGCTGTTGTTTTTTGGGTTAAGCGAAGGGCTTGGGCGGTTACTTGATAAAACACCGATGGATTTTATGGCAGAATTCATTGAGGGCAATCCTTTATGGCTTGTGCTGTTTTTGACGGTGATTGTCGCCCCTGTTTATGAAGAGCTTTTGTTTCGTGGGGTGGTTTTTGGATTGATTGCTCATGCCAATCCTAAAAAAATACACACCGCTCCCAGTCGGCGACAGCTTGTCTTGGCAAGTGTGATAAGTAGCGTGTTGTTTGCGGTGGTGCATTTGCAGTATGATTGGTTCGGCTTTGGCTTGATTTTTTTGTTGGCATTGCTGTTTTGTTATCTGCGGGTGCGGTCAGGGTCACTGGTGCTGCCGATTTTATTTCATATGCTAAATAACGCTGCAGCGATGGCGGTGTATCTTTTTTGGGGTGTATCATGAAAGCTTTTTTAAGAAAATTGCCTCGTTTGGCTCGTCAGTTTTTTATGTATGTGGCGGTATTTTTTGTGGTGTCATTCGGGGTGGATTATGTGCGTGCCCCGAAACTGCCTGAGAGTTTTTCAAGCCGTCCTGTGTGGCAGGACATACACGGTCAGCCTGTCGATGTGATAGCGATGAGCGAAAAGTCGCCCGTTTTGGTGTATTTTTGGGGCAGTTGGTGTGGGGTGTGCCGTGTGACTTCGCCCTCTGTGGATAGATTGCATGACGATGGCGTGGCGGTGCTAGGCGTGGCGATGGCGTCAGGTGATGAGCAAGCGGTCAAACACTACCTAAAACAGCACGACTGGCAGTTTAACAGCGTCAGTGATGAGACGGGCGAGCTGTCATCGGCATGGGGTGTGGGCGTTGCCCCGAGTTTGCTTATCATTAAAGATGGCAAAATCCGCCATGCAACCACGGGCTTTAGTTCTTACTGGGGATTAAAAGCACGGCTGTTGTTAAGTAGCATTTAGGCGAACAGCGGCAGAAGATTGCTGTAGGCGATTTTTAAGCCAAGTATCAATAAAATAATATAAATCAAGCGTTTAAATAACTGTTGGCTAATCTTTGGGCGTAATGCTGTGCCAACCGATAGCCCAATGAGCGAAAATACGGTAATAACGCCCATCAACCCCCAAAGCTTCATATCAAAACGGGCGAATTCCTGCCACAGGAGGGCGATTTGGACAACTTTAGCGAGTAGGTAGCATAAATTACTGGCGATGGCGATTTCGTCTTTGTCGTCTGTTTTGCTTAGCAGATACATAAGCAAAATGGGCGACATGGCGTTGGTTGCACCGCCGATAAGCCCCGAGCCAAGCCCGAAGCCTGCCATGCTAAGCTTGCCTGTGGGTACGGTCAAAGGACGCACCAGCCCATGTAAGCTGAATAGCCCCTGCGTGGCATAGTATAAAATCACCGCCGCCATCATTAGGCTAATGTACGCCGTGGGCAGAACAAAAAGCAGCCACACCCCAAGCACGCTACCGATGACGCTGGTAAGTGCCAATAGCCAGTAGTGTTTTAGTAGAGTGCGTCTGCTTGTGTTTTTTGGGG
>JAUNEE010000053.1 GCA_030525705.1 Moraxella sp. | reverse complement strand
TCTTCAATAAAGGTTTTTAATTTGGCATTATGGGCTTGAATATTGACAACCACATAAAATTGTTTGCCAAGCGAATGGGCGTATTCAATCCCTTTTCGTAAATTCTCTTCGTCAAAATCATTATTACGGACACGCAAAGAATATCTTGCTTGTCCCGCATAAACCGCATCCGCCCCATAAGCAAAGGCGTATTGCATATTTTTAAAGGTGCCAGCAGGGCAGAGAAGTTCGGGTTTTTTGGTCGCTTGGATGGGGGTGCTTTGAGTCATGGTGTAAACTTTTCGTTGGTTGTCTATAAAAATAATGGTATTATAACAAATTTCACGCTAAGAAACACAAACTTGAGTGAATAACTCGGATTTGTTTGTTTAATTTTGTATTCAGGGAGTTTTTTATGTCTTATCGTGCTCTTTTCGTAGCTGTGTCGTTTTTGTGTGTGACTGCTCATGCCAACCCAACCGCACAGCCTGCCATCACAGAAACCGTCACCCGTACAGTCATCAATGGCGAGACCGCTGGCGTGCCTGTGGTCGCTGTTGCGATGACTGAGGAGGTGAATGGTATTCGCCGTAATTCAGGTACGAATGTTGTCAGTCGTAGTAATCCCAATCAGCATTTATGTTGGCAAACGTCAGGCTTTGCCGTACAGGAGGGGCAATTAATTGAAGAGACGATTGTATCGCCTGCCTCTATGCGATTTACTGACCCGAATGCGCAGATTTTTAGCACTAATAATGGCACGTTGCATCGTATGTATTCAAATGTGCAAAAAAGTAGCAATGGCGTGGGTAAATGCTGGCAGTTTGGTAGTACTGACCCTGTTGGTGACTATATGATTGAGCTTAAAATTGGCGATGTTAATTTCCCTGCTTTACCTTTTGTGGTAACGCCTTAATACTTTGGTGGTTGTGTGGATAAAATCAGTGAATGGGTGCTTGTCATGATGGACAAGCTTGGGCTTTTGGGTGTGACCTTGATGATGTTCCTTGAGAATGTGTTTCCGCCCATTCCCAGTGAGCTTATCATGCCAGCGGCAGGCTTTGCGGCGTCCCAAGGTCAGATGAGTCTGCTTGCAGTGATTATCGCAGGGACGGCAGGGGCGGTGCTTGGGGCGTTGCCTTTGTACTATTTTGGGACGGTGTTTAATCAAGACAGGCTGTTAAAACTCACCGAAAAATATGGCAAATATTTTTTGGTGAAAACGGACGATGTTATTAACGCCCAAAGGTGGTTCGACAAATACGGCTACTGGGTGATTTTCTTTGGCAGAATGATTCCCGCCATTCGTTCGCTCATTTCCATTCCTGCAGGCATGGCAAGAATGCCGCTGCTACCATTTTTAATTCTTACCGCCATCGGTTCTGCCATCTGGACGACACTTTTGGCGTACGCAGGCTATGCCCTTGGCGAGAACTATGACAAGGTGGAGGCGTTCATCGCTCCCATTAGTAAAGGCGTGGTGGTCGTGGTGCTGGTTGTGGCGGCGGTCATTGCCTTTTTGCGGATTCGTTCGGTGTTTTTTTCTAAGTAGGGGTTATGAAGCCAAAAATCGTCTTTTTTGATATCGATGACACGCTTTATATAAAAAAAGAAAAGCGTATCCCAAAGAGTGCCATCGCCGCCTTAAAAGCCCTAAAAGAGGCGGGGGTCATCGTTGCCATTGCTACGGGGCGTGGGATTGGGATTTTTCCGTCTGCCATGACTGAACTTTTATCGGTGGTGGATATCGATGTTATGGTGACGATTAACGGGCAGTATGTCGCTTTAAAACAAGACGGGGAGAAAATGGACGGGGCGTGGTCGCCTTTGGTGCATTATCCCATGCAAAGGCAGGCTTTGATGGCGGTGAGTGAAAGACTGGCACAGCGTGGCTTGGGTTATGCTTATATGACGGCAGATACGGTGTGGTTTTTATCGAAGACGGGACAAGTGCCACCGCCTGTTTATGAGGCGTTCGGTTCTTTGGATTTGTCTTTAAAAATCATGCACCCTGAGGCATTCGACTTGGACACGCCTGTCTATCAAGTGCTGACTTTTTTTCATGAAAAAGACGCACCGCCCCCGTTGCCTGCAGGCGTCAAGATGACACGCTGGCATGAATACGGCGTGGATATTTTGGAGGCGGACGGCTCAAAGGCACGGGGCATTGCTGCGGTGCTCACGCATTTGGGCTTGGAGTTTGCTTCGGCGGCGGCGTTCGGGGACGGCTTAAACGACCTTGAAATGCTACAAGCGGTCGGCTGTGGCGTGGCGATGGGCAACGCCTATGACGCCTTAAAGCAGGTGGCAGATGTCATCGTTCCTCGTGCGGACGAGGACGGGATTTATCGGGGCTTGATGCAGTTGGGCTGGATTGATGGGCTTGATATAGAATAAAGAAAAACCGTTGTGGTGTGCCATGGCGGTTTTTCTTTTTGGAAGGGTATAACTTTAGGGGGTTGGGTGAGGGGCTTTAAGTGCGGTGAATTACGGGCTGACTAGCCAAACAGCCACCACCATAGCCCCATCGCCACCAAGGCGAACAGCAGGCAGGCTTGCAAAATCAGGAAATTTTGGTGAGCGGTCCAAAAATCATACCATTTTAGGGCGATTTTATCTTGCCAGTCTGTCAGGGAGGCTGCACCCGTGGCGTGGTAGTCACTCAAGGCATTTACCACGGCGTGCGTCTCGGTGACGTTCCAACCGCAGGGCGGTTTTTGGGTGATGGTTTTGGGTAGGCTTGTGTGCAGACTTAGATTATCAAAGGCCAAAAAGTGCATATGCCACTCTCCGAACAGCCGTGCCCGTTTATGTCCTGTATCAACAAGCTTGATGGTACGGTGACGGTCATCTTCACAAATGGTGGCGTAGAGTTTTTTGATTTGGCTTTCTTCACCCTCAATGTACTGACAAAAACAGCCACGACCGAACAATAAAAACCCTGTCACCCCCGTGCGTTGATTGTTTCTTTGGGAGCTGTGATAAATGTTGGTGAGGGCTTCTTGATTGGTTGTTTCTTTATTGAAGCGACTGACATAAATCAAAAAATAGACATCGCTATCAAACGGTAATTTGGCGGGGGTGCTTGTTACATTGTCCTTCAAAATATCATTTCCTTAAAAGACCAAGTGGCAAAAAATGGGTGTTTGTACAGCTTTGCTGTGGTTTTGTTAATAATTGATACACTTTGATAGAAAATTGTAATATTATTTAAAGAAATGTGCAAGCGATTTTGGGCGACTGGTAGGTTTTTTTGGGGTGGTTGTTGGTTGTTGTGGGTGGGATGTATTTTTTTAAGAATAAAAAACGGAGCGTCATTTAGCACGCCCCATTTTTTTATTATCAGAAAAATTAAAACAAAACCCGTGCCTTAATCGTTTCTGGAATGGCTTTGAGTTTTTCCAATGCGATTTCTGAATTGTCAAAATCAATGTCCATTACCAAATAACCCACATCGTCTTTGGTCATCATATTTTGAGCCAAGATATTGACACCTGCTTCGGCAAAGGCGGTGTTGATTTGTGACAGCACGCCCGCCACATTTTTATGAATGTGTAATAAGCGGTGCGTGCCGTCCTTGAATGGAATGGAAACATTGGGGAAATTGACGGCGCTCAAAGTGTCACCTGTGTCCGAATAGCGAACGAATTTGTTTGCCACTTCCAAGCCAATGTTGGCTTGTGCCTCTTGGGTGGAACCGCCAATGTGCGGAGTTAAAATGACATTGTCAAATTCACGCAAGGGTGATTCAAATTCTTCGTCCGCCGATTTTGGCTCTTTGGGGAACACATCAATCGCCGCCCCAATGATATGCCCAGACCGCAATGCGTCCGCCAAATCGTCAATCACCACGCATTTGCCCCGTGCGGCATTGATTAGGTGCGATTTTGGTTTCATCAATGCCAGCTGCCTTGCCCCAATCATCTCCCGAGTCTCGGGCAGGTCAGGCACGTGCAAGGTGACGATATCGGCATTTTTTAACAGTTCTTCCAAATTGGCGACTTGGCGAGCGTTGCCCATTGGCAGTTTGGTAATCGCATCGTGGTAGATGACTTTCATTCCCAAGCCTTCCGCCAAAACCGATAATTGCGAGCCGATTGAGCCATAGCCGACAATGCCCAGCGTTTTGCCCCGCACTTCATAGCTGTCTTTGGCGGATTTGTTCCAACCGCCCCGATGGGCAACGGCATTTTTTTCGGGAATGCCACGCATTAGCATAATGATTTCGGCAAGCACCAATTCGGCAACTGAACGAGTATTGGAATAGGGGGCGTTAAACACAGGAATGCCAAGCTCTCTTGCACAGTCCAAATCTACCTGATTTGTGCCAATGCAAAAACAGCCAATGGCGATGAGTTTTTCGGCTTTTTCAAGCACGGTGCGGGTCAGCTGGGTGCGTGAGCGAATGCCGATAAAGTGGACATCTTTGATTTTTTCAATCAATTCGGCTTCGTCAAGGGCAGTGGAAATGGCTTCAATGTTGGTGTAGCCTGCGTCTTTTAATACCTTAAAAGCGTTGTCGTGCAAGCCTTCTAGCATTAAAAATTTGATTTTGTCTTTTTTAAATGACAGGGTGGTCATATTTATTCCTTATTTAATGGGAAAAAATCGAAGTTATAAATTTTGTTTTGGTGATGGTGTATTTATACACGTTTAGGGCGGATTTTGCAAATCGTTTTTTGGCACAAGCTTTGTCGGTTTTTAATCAGAGCGTGTCATAAAAGCGGTAAAAAACTCCGCCTTTGTAGGGCGGAGTGTGGGTTAATTGACCTTGGTAAGTGACATGGAGATGGTTTTGCCATCGTTGGTTTGGGTGACTTTGATGGGTAGGTAGTTGAGTTCGGGGGCAAGCCAGAAACTGGTCGCACGTCCTCTGTCATCATGCACACGGTCGATACGTACGGTGTCATATGTGCCAGCGGGGACGGTGATTTTGGCGTTGCCCGCACGGCGGAATATAGTGCGTTCTGTGTCGGTTTTTTTCACCAAGGTGTAATTTCCGCTAAACTTACCGTTTAGGAGTTCTTGACGGATTTGCATTTCTAGGGAGAGTTCATCGAATGCTCCGTTCGGTGTGGCAAGCGTGGTGGATTTGCCTTTATAGGTGCTAACCGCCTGTCTGCCTGAGAAGCTAATGCGGTGGTTCGCACCGACGCCTGCCACTTTATAGCTGGTGGTGGCAGACGAGGGAATGACACGTCCGTTTGATAGGGTGAAGTTGGCGGTTTGGTTGGCGGTGGCGACCCCTGCGGCACGGGCAGAAACCTTATAGGTGAAGCTGTTACCTGA
Source organism: Moraxella sp. (assembly GCA_030525705.1). GTDB lineage: Bacteria > Pseudomonadota > Gammaproteobacteria > Pseudomonadales > Moraxellaceae > Moraxella. The sequence goes on along the minus strand of JAUNEE010000053.1, from coordinate 2,594 downwards.
CTGCGTCAAAACTCGGCTGGCCGTACCTGTTTTACCATCAACGCTTAGGCTATAAGTGGCATTAAAAGGTGTGATGTCCGCCGCCCAAGCAGGCAGGGCAATAGCAGGCAGGGCGATGAATGCAGCAGCTACGATGGTCATGTGTTTTTTCATAAAATCCCCCGAAAGGTAATATAAAGTCATGGTGATATAATGACATTTTTTGTTACAAATTCAAGGGACAATGAGCGACACTTTGTTGTTTTTGTGTCAAAAACCTTACCTATTTGCCAAAAAATTCTTGTCTTTGGTGTGTGGGGTGTTTTGTAAAGCTTGAACGGATGCGTAGTTTGAAAAATTTTCACGATTTTGGAAAAATCCCCCTTGAAAATTGTCTGCTTGTCGCCATTTTTAGCCTAACCCAGCGGTTGGGTCAGACCCGACCATGGGGTGATTTTTAGTGCCATTTGGCAACTTGATAAATAACTGGAGATGTTATGACTATTCGTCCTTTACATGACCGCATCGTAGTGCGTCGCACCGAAGAAGAACAAAAAACCGCAGGCGGTATCCTGCTTCCAGGGTCTGCCCAAGAAAAACCCCAACAAGGCGAGGTTATCGCTGTGGGCAATGGTCAAATCACAGACAATGGCGTGCGTGCCTTGGACGTGAAAGTGGGTGACAAAGTGCTGTTCGGTCAGTACGCAGGTCAGACCGTAAAAGTGAACGGTGAAGAGCTTTTGATTATGAAAGAGGGTGATGTGTTGGGCGTTTTGGAATAATTTTTAACCCCAAGCATAACCGTAGGGCGAATGGCAATTTGCCCAAAATCAGCGTTTAACCGTAAGGTGCGTATCACGCACCTTGCCAAACTTAGTTAAATAATTTAAGAGAGAAAAACAATGGCTAAAGACGTACAATTTGGCGCATCTGCCCGCAGTAAAATGATGGATGGCGTAAACATTCTATCCAACGCTGTAAAAGTCACCCTAGGTCCGAAAGGTCGTAACGTGGTGATTGATAAATCTTTCGGCGCACCGACCATCACAAAGGACGGTGTGAGCGTTGCCAAAGAGATTGAACTTGAAGACAAATTCGAGAACATGGGTGCACAGCTGGTGCGTGAAGTCGCCTCTAAGACCAACGATGTGGCAGGTGACGGCACAACCACAGCCACCGTCCTTGCCCAAGCAATCTTGCAAGAGGGCATGAAGTCTGTGGCGGCAGGCATGAACCCGATGGATTTAAAACGTGGTATTGATAAAGGCGTGCGTTCTGCAGTAGAAGCTATCAAAGCCCTATCTACCCCTGCCAACGACCATAAAGCCATCGCCCAAGTCGGCTCAATCTCTGCCAACTCAGACACCACCATCGGTGAGCTTATTAGTCAAGCGATGGAAAAAGTGGGCAAACAAGGCGTTATCACCGTAGAAGAGGGTTCAGGCTTCGAGGATGCTTTGGAAGTGGTTGAGGGTATGCAGTTCGACCGTGGCTATATCAGCCCTTATTTTGCCAACAAGCAAGACACGTTGACTTGTGAATTTGATAATCCGTTTATTTTGCTTGTGGATAAAAAAATCAGCAATATCCGTGAAATCGTGCCACTGTTAGAGCAAGTCATGCAGACCAGCCGTCCGCTGCTTATCATCGCAGAAGATGTGGAAAATGAAGCGTTGGCGACTTTGGTGGTGAATAACCTGCGTGGCGGCTTGAAGACCTGTGCGGTGAAAGCCCCTGGTTTTGGTGACCGCCGTAAAGCCATGCTTCAAGACATCGCCATTTTGACAGGCGGTGTGGTGATTTCTGAGGAAGTGGGTCTGTCCCTTGAAACTGCTACCTTAGAGCACCTAGGCACTGCCAAAAAAACCACCGTGGGCAAAGAAAACACCGTTATCGTTGATGGTGCAGGCGATAAAGCTGCCATCGACAGCCGTGTGGACGCTATCCGCCGTCAAATCGAGGAAACCACCAGCGACTACGACCGTGAAAAACTTCAAGAGCGTGTCGCCAAGCTGTCTGGCGGTGTGGCGGTGATTAAAGTGGGTGCTGCCACTGAAACTGAAATGAAAGAGAAAAAAGACCGTGTCGATGACGCGCTACACGCTACCCGTGCAGCGGTAGAAGAGGGCGTTGTTCCGGGGGGTGGTGTGGCATTGGTGCGTGCTTTGGCATCACTTGAAAACCTAAAAGGTGACAATGACGACCAAAACGCAGGCATTAATATTCTAAAACGTGCGATGGAAGCACCACTACGTCAAATCGTCACCAATGCAGGCGATGAAGCCTCTGTGATTGTCAACCAAGTGAAAAACGGTCAAGGCAACTACGGCTACAACGCTGCCACAGGCGAGTACGGTGATATGCTAGAGATGGGTATTCTTGACCCTGCCAAAGTGACCCGTTCTGCTCTAGAAAATGCCGCGAGCGTGGCAGGTCTAATGCTGACCACCGAGGCGATGATTACCGACCTACCTGCCAAAGATGACGCCGCTGCGATGGCAGGCGGCATGGGCGGTATGGGCGGCATGTGCGGCATGATGTAAGCCTAATGCAAGTCTAAGCACTCATTAAAAAAATCCTCCAAGTGAATGCTTGGGGGATTTTGTTTTTTAATT
>JAUNEE010000006.1 GCA_030525705.1 Moraxella sp. | reverse complement strand
ATGAATTAAAAGAACTGCGTACGCCTTGTATTTTACATTGGGATTTAAATCATTTTGTGGTGTTAAAATCTGTTGGATTAAATAAGATTACCATCATTGACCCTGCTGTTGGTCTTAGAGTATTGGAATTAAAAGAAGTTTCCAAGCATTTTACAGGCATTGCCTGAGAGATATGGGCGGATAATGATTTTGAGAAAAAAGAAGAAAAAACACAAATCAAAATTTTTAAATTATTTGGAGAAATAAGGGGACTGTGGAAATCGTTAAATCAGATTTTAATTTTAGCCATTGTATTAGAAATTTTTGCTTTAACCAGCCCCTTTTTTATGCAATGGGTCATTGACCACGCCATTGTATCGGCTGATTTAAATTTATTAACCACGCTTGTGATTGGTTTTGGCTTATTGATGTTTATTACACAGTTAATTAGCCTATTACAAGCGTGGATTGTAATGTATTTGGCAACCACTTTAAACACTCAATGGAAAGCCAATATTTTTAATCATTTAATTCATCTGCCAAGTTCATTTTTTCAAAAAAGGCATTTGGGCGATATTATTTCTCGTTTTGGCTCAATTGACAGCATTCAATCCACTTTAACCACCAGTTTTTTAACCGCCATTTTGGACGGTTTTATGACTATTTTTACCTTAATTTTAATGTTCTTTTATAGCCCCACTTTGGCGTGGATTGCCATTGGTGCAATGGCGATTTATGCAATATTACGATGGGTGTGGTATATGCCACTTAGACGAGCCAGCGAAGAAGCGATTATTCATAGTGCCAAGCAAAGCAGAGCGTAAACACCATTGATTTTTGTGATTAAAAATAAGATAAATCGCCAGATTTTTTAGGAAAAATCCGAAGTCAATATGATTAATATTGACAAGGATTTTGACGACAAAAATCAAGATTTAGCTATTTTTAACACAAAAGCTAAGACTTAATAATGAAAAAATAATAACATATGCGTAATTAATGGTATTTACGCTCTATATTTTATGGAAACCATGCGGGGCATTCGGGCGATTAAACGATTTGATAAACAAACTTTACGCCAAAATACTTGGCAATCGTTATTTGTCAATCAAATTAATGCAGGATTAAAAACCCAAAAGTTAGGTTTGGCATTTGGATTTATTAATGGCATTGTGTTTGGGTTAGAAAATTTGATTATTATTTATTTGGGAGCAAGTTATGTGATAGATGGTACATTTACGGTAGGTATTTTAATGGCATTTATTGCGTATAAAAATCAATTTGGTGGGCGAGTGAGTAGTTTAATTGATAAATTTGTACAAGTTAAAATGCTCTCTTTGCACGCAGAGAGACTTGGTGATATAGTGCTAACTGAAAAAGAAAAACAAGAGTTTTTATTGGATGAAATAAAAATAGAAAACTATGATATTGAAGTTAAAAATTTATCATTTAAATATAGCGATGATGAGCCTTATATTTTTGAAAATTTAAATTTTAAAATACAACAAAATACATCGGTTGCGATTGTTGGGGCGACTGGGTGTGGCAAAAGCACTTTAATGAGTTTACTACTGGGCGAATTAAGTGCAAGTAATGGCGAAATAAAAATCGCAGGAAAATTAATCAAAACAATGAATGATGTCAATTCCTTAAACTGTGTGGCGTGTGTCAGTCAAGATGATGTGTTATTTGCAGGCAGTTTACTTGAAAACATTAGCTTTTTTGATGACAAATTGGACAAAGAATGGGCAGAAACCTGTGCCAAGATGGTCGGTATTCACGATGAAATTATGGCAATGCCAATGAATTATCAAACTTTAGTAGGAGATATGGGAAGTGTATTGTCAGGTGGACAAAAACAGCGTATTTTTATTGCTCGTGCATTATACAAAAAACCCAAAATTTTATTAATGGACGAGGCAACCAGCCATTTAAATATTGAAAAAGAACAAGAAATTAATGAAATGATTAAATCCTTGAATATTACCCGTGTGATGATTGCCCATCGTCCAGAGACAATAGCGAGTGCCGATAGGGTGATAGAATTAAAAAACGGCAAAATCGCATGACTTTGCCGTTTTTTATTTTTAAGGCTTATAGTTCTTCGAACTTATCTTTTAGTTTATCGAAAAAGCCTTTTTTCTTTTGTTCGCCTGACGCTGAACTGCCGCCAAGGTTCTTATCTTTATCCAAGGTTGCCTCGAATTGACGCAGCAGCTCTTTTTGCTCTGCTGAGAGATTGACGGGCGTTTCTACGATGATACGACAAATCAAATCGCCCTTATAATTCGGCTCTCTCACGGTGGGGACGCCCTTGCCACGCACACGCAGCAGCTTGCCGTTTTGGGTGCCTTCGGCGATTTTTAGGGAGACTTTTCCGTCTAGGGTCGGGATTTGTACTTCTTGCCCCAGTGCCGCCCCCGAGATGGAAACAGGGACGTCCATATAAAGGTCATGCCCGTCTCGGGTGAACGTGTCGTGGGGTTTGACACGCACTTCGACAAATAAGTCACCGCTTGGCATGCCTGCCTCGCCCGCCTCACCTTTGCCCGCCAAACGCACACGGTCGCCATTGTCTATGCCTGCTGGGATAGAGACTTCCAGTGTTTGGGATTTGTCTTGTGCGCCTGTGCCGTGGCAGTCAGGGCAGGGGTTTTTAATTTTTTTGCCGCTGCCGCCACAGTCAGGGCAGGTCTGCTGCATGACGAAAAAGCCCTGCTGTATACGCACTTGTCCTTGCCCGTGGCAGGTGCTACAAGTGACGATGTCCGAAGCGTTTTTCGCCCCTTTGCCGTGGCACGTACCGCAGCTGACTTTGCTTTGGTATTTGATTTCTTTTTTCGTGCCAAATACTGCTTCTTCTAGGGTGAGTGTGATGGGATAGAGCAAATCTGCCCCTTTGCTCGGGCGGCTGCTACGACCGCCAAAACCGCCGCCAAACGCACTACCAAAAATATCCCCAAACTGGCTAAAAATATCCTCAGCCCCAAAACCGCCGAAGCCCCCAAAACCGCCACCGCCTGTCTGCTCGAAAGCACTGTGTCCCATGCGGTCGTACATAGCACGTTTTTCGGGGTCGCCCAAGACCTCGTAGGCACGGGTGGCTTCTTTGAGCTTTTCTTCTGCCTCGGGGCTGTCGGGGTTTCTGTCGGGGTGGTATTTCATCGCAATTTTGCGGAAAGCTTTTTTAATTTCTTGTTCGCTGGCGGATTTGTCCACGCCAAGAATGCTGTAAAAATCGTTACTCATAAGTCTTCCAAATCATAAAAAGGGCAAATGCCAAAAACAATGACGCTAAAGTGGGGATTGCTTGAGATTTATCAAGGCAAGCAAGAGTGAATTTTCTAAAAGTGGCGAGCAGGGCGGCTGTGTGCCTGAGTTTTGTGTTGCTGTTGTGTGATTTTTTCTTGCGATGCGGGGTGCTTTTTTTGATATTTAATAAAAATTAACAAAAATTTTTGATTATCTTAAGTTTCGTTTAAGGTTTCGGCATTATAATGGGCACTATCAAGCAGGCTGTTAAGCGTGTTTATTGTGAGCCACGCTTAACAGTCATTGTTATTTTTATTGAATTATCGGAGCAGTTATGAAAGCAGTTATTTTATCAGCAGTGATGGGCATCGCAGCCATGAGCGCGGTATTTATGCCAAGCGTTGCCATGGCGGACGATGACCGTGCCGAGCGTCAAGCCCAGTCAGCCGCTAAGCTGTCACAAGCCCAAGCACGTTCAGTGGCGGTGAAAGCGGTCGGTGGCGGCAAGGTGACAGACATTGATTTTGATGTGGAGCGTGGTCGCAGTGTTTATGATGTGGAAGTGCGTTCTGGAAATAAAGAATACCAAGTAAAAATCGATGCCAATACAGGGGCGGTGATTAGAAAGCGTCTTGATGACTAAGTGGTTTTTTTATTTTTAGTGGTTTGATTAATGAAACTGGGTGGATAAATCTAGATATTTTTTATAAGATTTATTTGTTGGTATTAAAAGATTCTATAGTCCATTCAAATAGACTTCCTGTAAAACTCGGTTTTTTCGTTCGCCCTTAAGCTATGCCTTCGGGTGGCGGAAAACAGCGGCGGTTCGACAAGCTTACTTTGAGCGGTTTTTTCTGTGTGTTTGGGTTTTGTAGGAAGTTCATAAAAACCCATGACTGGGCGGTTTTTGATGGCTTGATGTGATGATGAAGGGGGTCAAAAATGACTAAAATGCATAAAAATATCCTGCTGCTTGCCATGTGTGCTGCCATGCCGAGTGTGGCGGCTGCGATGACGCCAAGCCTGCCAAGCAATGTGTACGTACAAGGCGATGTCGGTTATTCTCATTTAACTGCCAAAGAGGACGCTCAGGATTTAAAAGGCGATGAGGTGTTCGGGCGTGTGGCGGTTGGTAGGACGCACGGTCAGGCACGTTATGCCGTGGACTATACGCACTTCGGCACGGCTGAGCGTCATGAGCATGGCACACGTACGCTGGCGGCAGGTGAAGTGCCTTTGGTGGCGGCAGGAACCTATCCTGTGGTTCATAGTACAGAGCTTGACGCGCAGTCTGTGGGTGTGTCTGGGTATTATGATTTTAAAGGGGTGGGTAAATTGACACCTTATGTGGGTGCAAGAGTGGGCGTAAGCCGCCTAAGCCGTGAGACCACAGAAGAGCTGCAGCATGGATTTTTCGACCATGATTTAAGCGAACACACCCAAAATAAAACCACGTTCGGCGTGGGCGCGGGTGCGGGCGTGTCTTATCAAGTGTTGCCTGCGTTGCCTGTCGATGCGGGGGCTGAGTACAATTATCTGGGCAAATTAGAAAATGCCACAGTCAGCCAGTATGGTGCGAAAGTAGGCGTGCGTTACCAGTTTTAACCAGCAGAAAACCCCTTTAAAATGAGGGGTTTTTCTTTGTGTGGATTGTTTAAGGTTTGGTTTAAGTTGTGAGCATGGCGGATAAGTGGTTATCGGTCAAGCGTTTTTTAAGCGCTTGATAAGCGCAGCACTTAAACCGATGTCAAATTGATACCAAAGGTATAGGCATAAGCGTCTACATAAAAAAGCTGACAATGTTTAAAAAAACTGGTATAATTAGGTGTTATCGCCTGATTTTTGGTGAATTGGGCTTAGGCAAGCTTTGGCAATGCATGGTTTGCCTGAATGTTTTGCATTGCATTTTTTTAAGGATTTGTTATGTTAACGAATACTCAACGTGAAGAAATCATCGCTAAGTTCAAGCGTGGCGAAAACGACACTGGTAGCCCAGAAGTGCAAGTTGCGCTTTTGACTGCTCGTATTAACGACCTACAACCACACTTCGCTGAGCATAAAGCTGACCATCACAGCCGCCGTGGTCTAATCCGTATGGTTAACCAACGCCGTAAGCTGCTTGACTACCTAAAATCAAAAGACACAGAGCGTTACACTGCTTTGATTGGTGCTTTGGGTCTACGCCGCTAAGCCTTAGATACCCGCTGTTTTTGACATGGTATCAATCCTCAAAAACGGTGTTTTTATAGCACCGTTTTTGCTTTTTTTGGGGCGTATTTGGCAGTTAGAACACTAAGCAGAGTTTTTGGAGTGTGAAACCTGTGCTTAGGGTTTTAAACGCCTACGCCAATCTCAACAAGCCGTGCCATCGGGCAGGCATTTAGCAGGTCGGCGGACTTGCTTTACTTAAGGATAAAATTATGTTTCATGTGATTACTCAAGAATTCCAATATGGCAATCAAAAAGTTGTGCTAGAGACGGGGCGTGTGGCTCGTCAGGCGAACAGCGTGCTTGTACATATGGGCGGTGTGTCTGTTTTGGTGGCGGTTGTGGTACGCCCTGAGGCGGTCGCAGGTCAAAACTTCTTTCCTTTGACGGTAAACTATCAAGAAAAAATGTACGCTTCGGGTAAAATCCCCGGCGGTTATGGCAAGCGTGAGGGTCGTGCCAGCGAGCTTGAGACCTTAACCAGCCGCTTGATTGACCGTCCGATTCGTCCTTTGTTCCCAGAAGGGTATTATAATGAAATCCAAGTCACTGCCACGGTGATTTCATCGGACAAAACCCAAGATGCGGACATCGCAGCGATGATTGGTGCGAGTGCGGCACTTGCCATTTCACCTGCACCGTTTAACGGTCCTATTGGTGCGGCACGTGTGGGCTTTATTGACGGGGCTTATGTCCTAAACCCAAGCAACGAAGAGCTAAAACACAGTGCCTTGGACTTGGTGGTTGCAGGAACGGACGCTGCGGTTTTGATGGTAGAATCTGAGGCGGACGAGCTAACAGAAGACCAGATGCTAGGTGCGGTGCTGTATGGTCACGCACAGCAGCAGGTGGTGATTGAGAACATTAATGCCTTCGCCCGTGCGGTTGGCAATATCAAGCAAGAATTCGTGCCGCCTTTGGTGGACGAGGCACTAAATGCCGCCTTGAAAGAAAAATTCAAAGACGCTGTGAGTGAGGCATACACCATCACGGTTAAACAAGACCGCTATGCACGCCTTGATGAGATTAAAAATGAAGTCATCGAAAGCTTGGCGGGCAGCCCTGAAAGTGAAGAATTCGAAGAAAAATCTGCCAAATTAAAAGACTTGTTCGAAGAATTAAAATACCGCACGGTGCGTGATAACATCTTGTCAGGCAAGCCTCGTATTGATGGACGTGACCTAGATACCGTGCGTGCCTTGGACATTCAAGTGGGCGTTCTGCCTTATACGCATGGCTCTGCTTTGTTTACCCGTGGTGAGACGCAGGCGTTGGTGGTGACCACCCTTGGCACCAGCCGTGATGTGAACTTGGTGGATACTTTGGCAGGCACCAAGCAAGACCATTTCATGCTACACTACAACTTCCCGCATTACTCTGTGGGCGAGACAGGTCGTGAGGGCGCGCCAAAACGCCGTGAAATCGGACATGGTCGCTTGGCTCGCCGTGGTGTGCAAGCCATGCTTCCAGCGGCTGACCGCTTCCCTTATACCATTCGTGTGGTATCTGAGATTACAGAATCGAACGGCTCAAGCTCGATGGCGTCTGTTTGTGGTGCGTCTTTGTCTTTGATGGATGCAGGCGTGCCACTAAAAGCCCCTGTGGCGGGTATCGCCATGGGCTTGGTGAAAGAGGGCGAGCGTTTTGCGGTGCTTTCGGACATTTTGGGCGATGAAGACCACTTGGGTGATATGGACTTTAAAGTGGCGGGTACTGCCAATGGGGTGACCGCTTTGCAAATGGACATTAAGATTGAGGGTATCACCGCAGACATTATGGAGCAGGCATTAAAGCAAGCGTATGCAGGTCGTATCCACATTCTAAATGCCATGAATGAGGTGATTGCGTCTAGCCGTACAGAAATCAATGCACATGCACCGAACTACGCCACCATCACCATCAATCCCGATAAAATCCGTGATGTTATCGGTAAAGGCGGGGCGACCATTCGTCAGTTGACTGAAGACACAGGTGCGACCATCGACATCGAAGACAACGGCGTGGTGCGTATCTTCGGGGCGAATAAAGCCTCTACCCGTGCCGCCATGCAACAAATCGAAGCGTTGACCGCTGAGGTGGAAGTCGGTGCGATTTATGAGGGCGTGGTAGCACGTGTGGTGGATTTTGGGGCGTTTGTTACCATTTTGCCTGGTACGGACGGTCTGGTGCATATCAGCCAAATCTCTGATGAGCGTGTAGAAAGCGTGGGCGACTACCTAAAAGAAGGTCAAAGCGTCAAAGTTCAAGTCCAGGACATCGATAACCGTGGACGCATTAAGCTAACCATGAAAGGCATTGAACAAGCTTAATGTTAGACCATTCATAAAAACCGCTCTAAGCAGGGCGGTTTTTATTTTTGGTTGTTTAAAGGGTAAAAATCGTCTTTTTTAGCTTTTGGTTGCCTTGGTTTAAAACAACTTATGAAGCTTAAGTGATAAAGCTTGGGTTGTGAGGCTCAATGTTTCGCCATAAATATTATGCTTGGGTGGTGGGTTTTTATTTAAGCTATAGTAAACTAAACTCAAAATTCACCCTATTAGATTTTCTGCTCAAAATGAGTGTATCGAACCATAACGAAAAAACCATTTCGCTCTTCGATTTGGCTTAGGCTAAACGGTTTTGGTGATTGTTGAAATTAAATCCCTATAAAAAATCCGCCAGCGTGGGCGGATTTTATTTTTAATCTCGGGCAAGGATTAACGCAGACGGCGTTTGCCAGAGATGAATTCATAAGCGAATAAAATGATAATCGCCCCGATAACGGACAGCACAAGACCGCCAAAGCCACCGTTGGCGGACAGCCCGAGCATACCCGCAATCAAGCCCCCGACAAACGACCCTGCAACGCCAAGCACAATGGTCATCACCCAGCCCATTGCGTCTGCACCAGGCTTGATGGCACGTGCAATCGCCCCTGCAATAAAACCGATAATCAACATCCAAATAAATGCCATCATTGCCTTGCTCCTCATCTTTTTGATTGAAATTACTGAATGTGGGATTTAGTATAAAAGAAAAACTCAGTGGATACTGTTGAAAAGCTGTGTCTTTTTTCGTACTTTGGTGGTGGGTGTGTGATAAATGTGCGGTGCTGTGTAACCTTGATGATAAGTTGTGTAAAAAGTGAGCGATGTATTCTTGTGAAAATAAGTGTGGTGGTGGTTTGGCGTGGTAGGTGGTTTTATGTTGTGCCTGCTGTGCCTGTACCCTATCTATGCTGTGTTTAAGGGCGGGGTGGAACAAGGAGGTGGCAGATAAAGCACAGCTGTGTACGACATTTCTTACAGATATTGGCGATTTTTGCGAATTGTGCAGCGGGGGAATTTTGGCGATAATACACTCACAGCAGACGGATAGGGTGAATGGAAACACCGCAAGGAAGATACGCTGTACTGAAGGAACGTTTTTGGATTGACATATCCTGTCCCACCGCAGGATTAGGGAATAGCCCCATACACTTTATCAACTCCACCCCCAGATAAAGTGCATGGGGCTTACTTTATGCGTGATTTTTTATTTTCTAAAGCATTTTATAGTGAGTTAACGTCAAAAGCTACCAAAACCGTTCGCCCTTAAGCCATGCCTTTAGGTGAGTGGTTTTTTCCGCTAGGTTTCCCAAGCTCACTTTGAGCAAAAAACCTACTGTGGTGCATTTTGGGGTTAATTTACTGTACACACGCCTAATGCGTCTAAATAACCATAAAAAACCGCCCAAGTTTGAGCGGTTTTTTGTGTTTTAAGGGTTAGTGGAACAAGGCGGCGACTTTATTTGTGTCAAAGCGGTACACTGTCCCACAAAAACCGCAGTCAAGTGCCAGCTCGCCTGTCTTATTTACTTCTTGGAGGGCGTCTTCTTGCCCCAGTCCAATGATGGCAGCGCTGCTTTTTTCTTCAGAGCAGGTGCAGCCGAAAAACAGCGGTGTCGGCTCGGGCAGCACCACGCTTTCTTCATGGTATAGGCGGTATAAAAGCTCGTTGGCAGGTAGGTCTAACAGCTCCGTGGTCTTCGTGGTGCTGGCAAGTAAGGATACACGCTCCCAGAGGTCGGGGTCGTTTTCTTTGTCCGCTTCACTTTGGGGGAGTAGCTGCACTAAAAGCCCTGCGGCGTGCGTGTCATTACTGGCAAGCTTGATGAAGGTTGGGATTTGGGCGGATTGTTTTTGGTAGTGAGCAAGACACTCGCCCAAGCTGCCACTGACCCGCTCAACAATGCCTTGGTAGCTGTCGCCATGGGCGGGGTGAATGTTAATGAACAACACGCCTTGCCCAAGCTCGCCAAAGGCGTCATCGCTGCTGTTTAGACCGCTCCAGTCCGCAGACGCATCAAAACCCGCCAAGGCACGCACCGCCCCCGTGTGGTCGCATTCTGCCATCGCCCAATGCAGACGGGTGTTGCCATCGGACTGTAGCTGAATGGAGAGTCTGCCGTCAATTTTTAGCGTGCCGATGAGTAGGCTGGCCGCTGCCAGCATTTCCCCGAGCAGGGCTTTTAGGGCGGTGGGGTAGGCTTTTTGGGTGATGACGGTCTGGTAGCTGTCCGATAGGTGGACGATGTCACCGCGCACAGGCGAGCTGTCAATGAAAAAACGCTGACGTTGATTGGTCATGATGAGGTCTCTTTTGAAATAATGAATGGGCTGTTTATGGGGGCGGTGGCGGTGATTTAAAGGGCAAATGTGCGAGGCGATGTGGTGTACTTATCCCAAAATGGCTGGTTGATATGCCAAATTTCTATGATAAACATGCCGATGATAAAAATAAAAACTGGCATAGGGGTGGCATTTTCGCCTATAATGTTGTGTTATTTAATAGACCTCTTGCGAAAATCGGTTTTGTGTTCGTGGTGAGCTTGTCAAGCCATAGGAAAACCGACCCGTAGACATCGCTTAAGGGCGGACGGTTTTCCTTTTGCTTTTCTAATTTCGCAAGAAGTCTAATTTTTTAATCATAAATGCTATTTGGAGACAATGATGCGTACGATGAAATTTGTTTTAGCGGGCTTGAGCTTTGCGGTTTTGACGGCTTGTGGTGGCAACAATAACACCGCCCAAGCCCCTGCTGCCGAGCCTGCCGCCCCTGCCAGTGAAAGCAGTGACTTGCTTGAGCGTATCAATAATGGCGGTGTTTTGGTGGTCGGTACAGAAGGCACTTACCCGCCCTTCACGTATCATGATGAAAGTGGCAAGCTGACAGGCTATGATGTCGAGGTGACACGTGCCATCGCAGAGAAGCTGGGCATGACTGTAGAATTTAAAGAAACGCAGTGGGACGCTATGCTGGCAGGGCTTGATGCCAAGCGTTTCGATGCTGTCGCCAACCAAATGAGCCTAACCACACCAGAACGCCAAGCCAAATACGACAAATCTGAGCCGTACAGCTGGTCGAATTCTGTGGTGGTTGCCAAGCCTGAAACCACATTGGTGGCTTGGGAAGACATTAAAGGCAAAACTTCTGCCCAGTCCATCACCAGCCATTATGCAGAAGTGGCAGAAAAATACGGGGCAACCTTACAGCCTGTCGATGGCATGGCACAAGCGGTAACTTTGGTACAGCAAGGACGTGCGGACATGACCATCAATGACAAGCTTGCCATGCTTGATTACTTTAAAGCACAGCCGAACCACGGGCTTGAGATTAAGCTGTATGGTGCGGTAGAAGACCAGCGTGGTGCAGGTTTGGCGTTCCGTAAAGGTGAGGACGCTGCCGTGGCGAAAATCAGCGAAGCCACAAAACAGCTTCATGCCGATGGCACGTTAACTAAGCTGGGTCAGCAGTTCTTCGGTGAAGACGTCAGCCAGCCACAAAAATAAAAAAGCCCGCTCGCCCACTTTAAAAAACTTGAAAAAAGTTTCGGTGGGCGTTTTTATTCGTATTTTTTGGGATTGAGTTATGCAGTGGTTGATTGATGTTTTGACGCTGTTGCCATTTGTGACGCCTGAGCGTGCTAATATTCTTATCAGCTCGTTTATGCCCATGCTAAAGGGGGCGATTTATTATTCCATTCCTTTGGCGTTGTCCTCGTTTTTCTTTGGGCTTATCATTGCCTTGTGCGTGGCGTTGATTCGTGTTGTGCCAAAAGGTGGCATCGTGCATCGCTTTTTTTATGCGTTGGTGCGTATTTATGTCTCCGCCATTCGTGGCACGCCCATGCTGGTGCAGCTGTTTATTATTTTTTATGGTTTGCCAAGTGTTGGGCTAAAGCTTGACCCTGTGCCGTCCGCCATCATTGCGTTTTCTTTGAACATTGGGGCGTATGCGTCTGAGACAGTGCGTGCGGCGATTTTGTCCATTCCAAAGGGGCAATGGGAGGCAGGCACCAGTGTCGGACTAAGTTATATGCAGACCTTTCGTCATGTGATTTTGCCGCAGGCGTTTCGGGTGTCGATTCCGCCTTTGTCGAATACGTTTATCAGTTTGGTAAAAGAAACCTCCTTGGCGTCTTTGGTACTAGTGACAGAACTGTTTAAGCAGGCCCAAATCATCACGGCGCGTAATTATGAGTTCATGCTGGTTTATATCGAGGCGGCGGTGATTTACTGGGTGATTTGTTTTGGGCTAAGCTTGGTGCAAGGGCGACTGGAGCGGCGTTTTGACCGTCACATTGCCAAATAGGGGGCGTGATGATTACAATTTCTAATATCCAAAAAAACTTCGGTGATAATGCGGTCTTAAAAGGCATTGATTTGACCATAAAAAAAGGGCAGGTGGTGGTCATTCTTGGGCCGTCAGGGTCGGGGAAAACCACGTTTTTACGCTGTCTAAATGGGCTTGAGCTGCCAAATGGCGGGAAGATTGCCTTTGATGATGGGTCGCTTGCCATTGATTTTTCTAAAAAAATGGTCAAAAAAGACTTGCAAGCTTTGCATAAAAAATCAGGCATGGTCTTTCAGTCTTATAATCTCTTTCCCCATAAAACTGCCCTAGAAAATCTCATGCTTGGACCGATGGTTGCCCAAAAACGCCAAAAAGCTGACATTGAAGCAGAGGCACGTACGCTGTTAAAAAAAGTGGGCTTGGGCGATAAGATGGATTTGTACCCTTATCAGCTGTCAGGCGGGCAGCAGCAAAGGGTCGGTATCGCACGTGCGTTGGCGATTCGCCCTGAGCTTTTGTTGTTCGATGAGCCAACCTCCGCCCTAGACCCTGAGCTGGTGGCGGACGTGCTTGCCACCATGAAACAGCTGGCGGCAGAGGGCTGGACGATGGTGGTGGTGACGCATGAGATTAACTTCGCCCGTGAGGTGGCGGACGTGGTGGTCTTGATGGACGCAGGCGTGGTGGTGGAGCAAGGCTCGCCCGAGCAGTTGTTTGAGCAGTCTACGCACCCACGCACCTTAAGTTTTTTAAGGCAGATTCGCCATTAAAATACCCATCGTGCGAAGCTTTATTTTACAGCTTAAGAAACTTAAAATCCCCACCCTAAACATCCTTGGTTTTTAGGGTGTTTTGTATCGGGTGTGAGCTTATGTAAACATTTTCACGGTTTTGGCGAAAATATAGGCAAGTTCATTAAAAAAACTTAACAAAATACACGTTTCTCTTAAGTTTAATTTAAGTTTTCTGCCCTATAATGGCACACATCAGATGGCGAAACAAAACAGAACGCCAGCTTTTAAAAAACACCTTAACCCAATCGGAGAACTCTATGAAAGCACTTATCCTATCAGCCCTAATCGGTGCCACTGCTTTAACTTCTACTGTTGCTATGGCAGATGATGACTATATGGAGCGTCAAGCCCAATCAACCGCTAAGCTGTCTTATGACCAAGCCCGTGCAGCTGCTCTAAAAGCCGTTGGTGGCGGTACAGTAACAGACATCGACTTTGATGTTGAGCGTGGTCGCAGTATCTATGAAGTGGAAGTGTATCACAACAACCTAGAATACGAACTAAAAATCGACGCCAATACAGGTGCGATTATCAGAAAGAAGGCAGATTACTAATCCAACTGCTTTCTAAATAAAAACAGCCTATGCGATATGGGCTGTTTTTGTTTTTTTGAGACTTATTTGTGTAAGTAGTAAGCTATATTTTGTTATGGTTGCCCCAACCAAAGATTTGCATTACAATAGAGATTTTTATGAAATAGGCAGGATACTATGTATTTTTTTGAGGTATATTCAGACATTGGAGCAGGTAAGGAGGGAACGATACACGGTGTGGCAATGCTGTCACAGCACATCACAAAAACTTACCCAGACGCCCCCATAACCAAAATCTATCCAAAAGAAGTTACAGGCGAGATTTGCCACCCTTATGCCCGTCACATTGAGCGTTTGACGCCTTTTTTTGAGGAGGTTCTGACACCAACTCTACAAGATGGGCTTTTGGCGGCTCAGACGGCGGGCAATTTTCCTGTTGTCATCAGCGGAGACCACGCCAATGCTATTGGCAATGTTTCTGCCTTTTTAAATCATCATCAAGATAAAAAAGTGGCGATTGTATGGATTGACGCCCATGCAGACTTACACACGGTCTACACGACGCCCTCGGGCAATATGCACGGTATGCCACTTGGGGCGGTGCTTGGACTTGATAATAAAGAATGCCAAATCAATGACTTAGATAGCGAAACGCACGAGTACTGGGAGCGTTTAAAACGCTTAGCCATGCATAAACCCGCCCCGAGCGATGTTTATTTTTTGGGCTTAAGAAGCTTTGAGCCGCCAGAGACGCATTTGATTGATACCCATCATATTTTTTCTGTTTCGGCAGAGATGCACAGAGTGAATTTCGCCCAAATTTTGGACGATTTGGCAGAAAAATTAAGCCACTATGGCGCCATTTATGTCAGTTTCGATGTGGACGCACTGGACGAAAGCTTAATTCCTGCCACGGGTACGCCTGAGCCTTTGGGATATACGACCGAGGAAGTGCGGGCGATTTTTGACAAAGTGCTAAGTCTGCCGAATGTGGGATTATTTGAAATCACGGAATTTAATCCGACTTTGGACGCTGACCAAGAAAAATACGCCACCGTGTTCGGGCTATTTGACCATGCGTTGTCGGTATTGTCCTGCCGTCAGTCGAAAAACTCATTTTGATAACAAAAGCCTACGGATTTTTTACAAACTTTTTTTAGTTTTTTATTATAATGAATTGTTTGCTCAACGATTTGGGGTGGACGCTTTTTAATTGAAATTTTTGATACTAAGGAACGTTTATGTGCGGTATCGTTGGCGCCATTCGTGCGCATGAAAATGTGGTGGATTTTTTAACAGATGGATTAAAACGCCTTGAATATCGGGGCTATGATTCATCAGGTATCGCAGTGCAGACGGAGGCGGGCATTCGTCGTGTTCGCCGTGTCGGGCGTGTGGCGTTTATGGAGGCGGCTGCCCGTGAAAAGGGCATTGTTGGGCATACGGGCATTGGGCATACCCGCTGGGCGACCCATGGCGGCGTTACTGAGCCGAACGCCCACCCCCACATATCAGCAGGGCTGATTTCTGTGGTGCATAACGGCATTATTGAGAATTTCGAGGCGGAGCGTGAGCGTTTAGAAGCGCTGGGTTATGTCTTTGAATCCCAAACGGACACTGAGGTCATTGCTCACGCCATTCACCACATTTACACCCAAAATGGGCATGATTTGTTCAAAGCGGTACAAAGTGCCTGTGCAGGCTTTCATGGGGCGTACGCCATCGCTGTGATTGCCAATGACAAAGCAGGTCAGATGGTGGTGGCACGCATGGGCTGCCCTTTGCTTATCGGGCTGGGTGAAGAAGAGGTGTTCATCGCCTCGGACGTGTCTGCTGTGGTGGCATTCACCCGTGATATTGTCTATTTAGAAGATGGTGACGTGGCGGCTTTATCTGCGTCTGGTATCGATGTCTTGCTCGATAAAGAAGGGCAAGCGGTGAGCCGTGAGTTTAAGCAGTCGAATGTGTCTTTGGCGTCTTTAGAGCTAGGACCCTACAGCCATTTTATGCAAAAAGAAATTTATGAACAGCCTGTTGCCATCAGCGACACGGCGGAGATTTTCTTGGAGGCGGGCTTTATTCCTGAGAACTTCGGTGAGAACGCCCGTGCCATTTTTGATGAGATTTCTGGCATTAAAATCTTGGCGTGTGGTACGTCTTATTATGCGGCTTTGACGGCGAAGTATTGGCTCGAGGGCATCGCAAAAATCCGCACCGATGTGGAGATTGCCAGTGAGTACCGCTACCGTGAGGTCATTGCCACGCCAGATGAGCTGATTATCACCATCAGCCAGTCAGGCGAGACCTTGGACACTATGGAGGCGTTAAAATTCGCCAAATCTTTGGGTCATCGTTATAGCTTGTCGATTTGTAATGTCATGGAATCGGCACTGCCTCGTGCGTCTGATTTGGTGTTTTATACCCGTGCAGGGGCAGAGATTGGCGTGGCAAGTACCAAGGCGTTTACCACGCAGCTGGTGGCACTTTTTGGGCTGGCTGTGACCTTGGGTCATCAAAAAGGCGTGATTGGCGAGGAGAAGCTTGCCGATTATACCAACGAGCTAAGAAGTCTGCCTGCCAGCATTCAGCACGCTTTGAACCTTGAGCCACAGATTGCGGCATGGGCAGCCCGTTTTGCACCGAAGCCATCTGCCTTGTTCTTGGGGCGTGGCATTCACTACCCCATCGCACTAGAGGGGGCATTAAAGCTAAAAGAAATCACCTACATTCACGCAGAAAGTTACCCAGCAGGCGAGCTGAAGCATGGACCTTTGGCGCTGGTGGATAGTAATATGCCTGTGGTGGTCATCGCCCCAAAAGACAACCTTTTGGACAAAGTCAAAGCCAATATGCAAGAAGTCGGCGCCCGTGGCGGTGAGCTGTTTGTCTTTGCGGATTTGGATAGTGATTTCGTGGACGATAAGAGCGTCAGCATCATCAGAACGCCCCGTCATGCAGGCGTGCTGTCGCCCATTGTGCATACCATTCCTGTGCAGCTGTTGTCTTATCATGTCGCCCTTGCTAAGGGGACGGACGTGGATAAGCCAAGAAACTTGGCGAAGTCGGTCACCGTAGAATAAAGCCACATCGCACCCTAAGACATGCTGCTTGGGGTGTTTTTTTATAAAAATGTTTTTCGGGTGGCGTAGGCTTTGTATCGATGGAGAATTTGGGCTATACTATGGCAAATATGCAATCATGTTTAAAAGGTAATTTATGAGCCAACGCCTACAACGCCTAGCCGACCAAATCCAACGCACGCTAGCCGTCCTTATCCGTGATGAAATTAACGACCCCCGTTTGACGGGCTTTGTGACCATCTCAAGCGTCAAAGTTAGCCCCGATTTGGGCTATGCGGACGTTTATGTCACCATTTTAGAGCCAAAAGAAGACAGTGCCATGCACATTGACGCCCACCGTGAGAGCATAAAAGTTCTAAACAATGCCGCAGGCTTTTTACGCACGGAGCTGTCGCACAGCCTAAAAACTCGTACCACGCCACGCTTACGTTTTCATTATGATGAAGTGACCGCCAACGGTAATTATATGATGAATCTGGTGAATGAAGCCATGAAAAAAACCGCCCAAAGCGAGGAAAATGACACGCAGGCGGACGCATGAAACGGGCGGTGACGGGGGTTTTGCTGATTGACAAGCCTGCTGGCATGACGTCACAGCAGGTGGTCTCAAAGGTGAAATGGCTGTTAAAATCCGACCATCACGACAGTAAAAAAGCAGGGCATACAGGTACGCTAGACCCGATGGCGACAGGGCTTTTGCCGATTTGTCTGGGTGAGGCGACCAAGTTTGCGGGCTTTGGCTTGTCAGCGGATAAAGCTTATTTGGCAAGCGTCCTTTTGGGGGCAAGCACCGACACGGGCGACAAAGAAGGTCAAATCACCCAAACGGCAGATGTGCCAGCGGTGAGCCAAGCAAAGTTAGAGGAAATCGCCCTGTCAATGACAGGGGAGATTGCTCAAATCCCGCCTATGGTGTCCGCTTTGAAAAAAGAGGGAAAAAAGCTGTACGAATACGCCCGAGCAGGCGTTGAGATAGAACGCAGCCCAAGAAATGTCTTGATTCACAAGCTTCATCTTGAAAAAACGTCAGAAAACACGCTGGATTTGGCGGTGACTTGTTCAAAAGGCACGTATGTGCGGGTTTTGGGCGAGGATATCGCAAAAAAACTGGGAACGCTTGGGTATTTGACGGCGCTTAGACGCACGCAGACAGGCGGTTTTGATGTGGCGGACGCCATCACTTTGGCGGCGTTTGAGGCGTTGCCATTCGAGGCACGGTTGGCGTGTCTTTTATCGCCTGAGGTGCTACTTGGGCGGCTACCTAGTGTGGTAGTTGATGGGGGGCAGGCTGAGCGGTTAAGGCTCGGACAAAGGTTAAATCTTCATGCACACGCCAGACGCCTCGATGTTAAAGAGCCTGTCTTGGTGCGGCTGTATGCGGACGGGCAGTTTTTAGGCATGGGCGAGCTGTCTTGTGAGGGCAGACTACAGCCCAAAAAAATCCTGACTTATGAGGAAAATGAGACATAAAAAACACCCCGAAGACATGGCAATCTTCGGGGTGGTTTTTGGAATAGTTATGGCGGTGAAGGAGGGATTTGAACCCTCGATACGCTATTAACGTATACACACTTTCCAGGCGTGCGCTTTCGACCACTCAGCCACTTCACCAAGGACATCTATTATAACAAATTTTTTTGGCTTGGCAAGGGTTAATTTTCTACGGTGTGGGGATAAAAATTCGGGGGCGGGCTTGCTTTTTTAGGGGGATTTGGCATATAGTAGACAAACATACATTGCTTTTTTACGCTCTTTAAAAACCGAATAAAAACAATGGCTTACAATAATAGCAACAAAACATTTAGTTTTTGTTGTTTTTTAAGCTAACAACTTGTTTTATCAAGCATTTTTTCTTATAATAAACACTTTCCAACCGCATAGGTTGCTTAAAACATTAAGGGCAGGGCAATCGCTTTCGTGTTCGCCTTTCCAACCGCATAGGTTGCTTAAAACTCATACCAAGCGTTACAAAATCAGACTTGCCACTTCCCAACCGCACAGGTTGTTTATAGACAGTATATTACGATATTTGTCGCAAATTCATCTTGCACTTTGTTGCATTTCCCTTTATATTTAAGGATTTTAGACAAAGGACATAGCCATGAGTGAAATTTCTACCCTAACCCCCCAAAAAATCTGGCAATGGTTTGATGCTATCTGCTCTATTCCACACAATTCCTACCAAGAACAAGCCCTAGCCGAGCATATTGTAAACTGGGCAAAGAGCAAAAATTTTGAGACTCACACCGACAAAGCGGGCAATGTCTTTATTACAAAACCCGCCACAAAAGGCTTTGAGAACCACGCCCCCATTGCCCTGCAAGCTCATTTGGATATGGTCTGCCAGTCCAACGAGCCGTACGATTTTTCAAAAGAGCCAATTCGCCCCGTCATCGCAGGTGAGTGGGTCAAGGCAACTGGCACAACGCTTGGGGCGGACAACGGAATGGGTCTTGCGAGCATTTTGGCGGTGCTGGACAGCGATGACTTAAAGCACCCAATGCTAGAAGCCGTCCTGACCGTGTCCGAAGAGACAGGAATGGAGGGGGCGATTAATTTGGAGCGTGGACGGCTAAAATCCAAGATAATGATTAACACCGACACCGAAGAGATTAACGAAATTTATGTCGGCTGTGCAGGGGGCATTGATGCAGACATTCGTTTGGCAGTCAATGTTGAGCCGTTGAGTGATGAGAGTGTGTTTGAGTTTAAACTCTTTGGCTTAAAAGGCGGTCATTCAGGCATTGACATTCATAAAAACCACGAAAATGCGATTAAATGGCTTGCCTACGCCTTATCAAAAACGGACGCACGCCTTGTCAGCTTAAAAGGCGGCACGGCAAGAAACGCCATTCCCAGAATGGCAACGGCGGTGGTGGCGGTGAGTGATAAAGCCAAATTTATCAATGGCTTAACGGATATTTGTAATGATATTAAAACCTTAATCGGTCATTTTGAAACTGGCGTGGCGTGGGAAATTAACGAGCTTAATGACAAACCGAGTGGGGCGGTCAGCACTACCGATACCAAAAAAATTATCAATTTTATCAATGGCTTACCAAATGGCGTGGTTAGAAATTCGGACAAAGTCGCAGGCGTGGTAGAAACTTCATTAAGTCTTGGTAAAATTACGCTTAACGAAACAGGGCTACACGCCACAAGCCTACTTCGCTCTCTAAACGACATCGGCAAAGAAACCGCAATGGCAAAACTTGCCAGCGTGTGCGATTTGACAGGGGCAAGCGTAGAATTTTCGGGCAGTTATGTCGGCTGGGAACCCAATCCCACAAGCCCAATTACCCAAATCACAAAACAAGTGTACGCTAATGTCATCGGCTTTGAACCAAAACTAAATGTCATTCACGCAGGGCTAGAATGTGGGCTTTTATGCCAAGCCTATCCCAAGATGGACATTGTCTCCATCGGTCCGACCATTCACAATGCCCACAGCCCTGACGAGTGCGTACATATTGACAGCGTAAACACTTATTGGCAAGTGCTGGTGGGGGTTTTGGAGAATGCTCCGAAAGCGGCGTAATTGATTGATTGTTAATGATAAAATCAAAATAACTTTATGTCCAATCCGTAGGGACGAATTGCAATTCGCCCCTACAAACCTGCACCTCGAGCCTTATTTTGCCTAAATTTGCACCAACTTACCTAAGTGATTAACATGTCCATTCAAATCAAAACCGCCCCGCCGAGCGATTTTAACAAAATTGCCGTCATTGAATTTGACCTACAAACGGACGCTTGGCAAGCGTCTGCCTTGTTTGAGCTTAGCACGCAGGACAATTTGGGCTTTGGTGTTTTGGGGGCGTATCGTGATGACAAATTGGTGGGCTATTTGATTTATCAATCGCCTGTTTTATCAGGCATTGCCGAGATTTTACGGCTTGGTGTGGCAAAATCTGCCCAAAGACAGGGCATTGCACGGCTTTTGATGATGGCTTGGCTGGGGCTGGACTGCGTCAAAACTGCCGAAAGTTGTCTTTTGGAAGTGCGAGCGGACAATGCCCCTGCCATCGCCCTATATCAGGCGTTTGGCTTTACACAGATTGCCGTGCGAAAGGGGTATTATAAGGATAAAGGCGGGGTGTGTGATGCGTTGATTTTGCAAAGGGTAAATGATACTTTATGAAAAAACTTGGCCTAATTTTATTGCTCTTTTCTCATATCGCCTTTGCCAATGCTTTTAATGAATTGAATGAAAGTGAATTGTTACCTGCCAATGATGGCTATTATGGTTGTTATATTTATGACAATCATAAAATCATCGGTTCAATGAATAAAAATGGTTTATTTATTGATAATCAATTTTTTAAATTAACCAGCAAACAAGATTTGTTTGAACTTGGTGAAAACAAAGGCAAAACTGCCATATATACCTATCAAAATAATAAAATAACTTTTTCTCGTGCCAAAAAATCCGCTTTTAATGATGGTGTTATCCATTACCCAATTAAAATGACTTATCAAAAAATAAATTCAAAACCCAAAACTTATCAATTTTTGGTGGAATGTGGGGCGTAAACTGGCATAATATAAAATGAAACAATATTTTATTATTTTTTAGTTTAAGTTTTTTATTATTGGCTTGTCAAAATAATACACCAAGATAAACTTCCGTTCCCAATTCAACAGATAATCAAACCCAAAGTAAAATCTCCCCAACCTTATATTACTTTGAAAAAGATAATTGGGTGGGTATAAAAGATGATAATAGCAATGTGATTATTGAGCCAAGTCATTTCACCATTCGTTATTATGATTATAACTTTCCCATTACCACGCCTTATATTGAATTTTTTGGGGCAAACATAGACGATAATTATCCCAAAAATACTCTTGCTTATCCTTTTGGTGAAGTTTATGATAGGCAAGGCAAGTTTTTATATAATGCCTTAGCGTTTGATAATGGATTTGATTATTGGCAAGAAGGATTACGCCGATATGTGGACAATAATGGGAAAGTCGGTTTTGTTAATAAAAAGGGCGATATTATCATTCCTGTAAACTATGATTATGTATCAGCGTTTCAGTATGGTTATGCACTCGTTTATACAGGGAATTGGCAAAAAGATTGCAATAGTGATTGTATTGGTTTTAAAGCGGTTGATGACACCGCCAAAACTTATTTTATCAATCAAAAAGGCGAAAAAATAGACGGCTACGACACGCCAAAACACCCAAAAGATAGGTTCTATCAAGGCAAATATTATCCTTATCCATTTGTTTATAATGCCTTTGAACAAAAACTATTGGACGAATTAAAAGATTTAAATAAGGACAGTTATTTAGAAATTACCGAAAAACCAACGGATTATTTCCCTTATTATCGCATAGAAGTTTTTGATAAACAAAGTTTTATTTTGGATAACGATTTTTCTTATTTAATAAATGCCAATGGACAGGTATTTGAAGAAAAATCTTATGGTACATTAACTTTTATTGAAGAGATTGCACTTTTTGATGAATAAAATATAAAAAAGCATATTAACCCATCGAAATCAATGGTCAATCACGGTCTCATGCAGGGGGTAGTCTGCCAGCGTATCTCCGTGGACTTTGGCGTCTTTGGCATAGTATTCTAAGGTTTTTATGACGGTGCGAAAGGATAAATCCGCCCATGGGATTTCATCAAGTCCGAACAGTCGGCACTCAAGACTCTCTGTACCGCAGCCGAACATTCCGTCCTTTAGGCGTGCCAAGTACATGACGTGAATCTGCCCGAATTCTGGCAAATCAAATAGGGCGTACAGCTGCGGCTCAGTGGCGATGGCGTCTGCCTCCTCGAGCGTCTCACGCACCGCCCCATCACGCATACTCTCCCCAATCTCTAAAAACCCCGCAGGCAAGGTCCACGTTCCGTAGCGTGGTTCAATGGCACGGCGGCACAAAAGAATTTTATCATCGTGTATGCACAGCGTCCCTGCCACGACCTTTGGGTTTTCATAGTGGATATGTCCGCAGGTGGGACAGCATAGGCGGGGGCGACTGTCGTTTTTCGGGATTGTTAGGTCGGCAGGGTGTCCGCATTGAATGCAGTAGGGCATGAAAATTCCTTGTTGTGACGAGGATTGGGCTGGCGTGCAGCGGTGTTTTTTTATAAAATGATAAGCCAAATTCTAAACAATCGCAAGCCATGACAACCTATCAAGATAAAAATTTCCTAAATCCGCCTACGCTGTGGCATAGTCTGCTGTTACGTACCTTGGCAGAACGGCTCGTTCAACATCAAGGGCAGGACGCATTCCCACGCATGGCAGGTGCGTCCGTGCCAAAAGATGGCTTGCCAAAGGCGTCCGTATTGGTGCTACTTACCCATGAACCCACACCCCGTCTACTTTTGACCAAGCGTAGCAGTCGGCTAAACCATCATGCAGGGGAGGTGGCTTTTGTGGGCGGTCATCGTGATGCGGTGGATAAAAATACGGCACAGACGGCTTTAAGGGAGGGTTTTGAGGAGGTGGGGCTTGTGCCAGAGGCGGTGTCTGTTATTGGTTATCTGCCCATGGTGCAGTCTAAGGCGGGTCTGTGGGTGCGTCCTGTGGTGGGCGTGGTCGAGCCTGAATGGGTGGCGGATTTGACCTTGCAAGAAAGCGAGATTGAGCGGATTTTTTGGGCAGAGCTTGCGTATTTTTTAAAAACGCCGCCGCAGGTTTATCGTTTTGATTATGTGTATGATGGGCAAAATGTCACCATAGAGACGCCTGCATGGTCTGTGGCGGGTGAGACGGTGTGGGGGCTGACGGGTAGAATGATTGTCAGTTTGCTTGAGATTGGCTTTGGGGTGGATACGCCGTGGTATTATCGGCAGGTGTGATTTTTTTTTGGGGTTGTGTATTTATTATTCTTAAATGGCTGTTAAGTCATAATAAAAAATCAAGCAGGAAGTGTTTTTGGTGGGCTTGGTCAAACAAGCTTCCAGCAAAGATGAAAATCAGTTAAGAGTAGTTTATAAAAAAAGGAACATCACGTTCCTTTTTTCGGGTTAACTGCTTAAGCTTTTTGGGCGACCAGTGCTTTTAGGGCGTCAGGGGACGACCACAAGCCCTCAAGGTCATAAAATTCCCGAGCTTGCGGTGTCATAACGTGGACGATGACAGAACCCAAATCCACCAGCGTCCAGTCGCTGTCTTTGTCGCCCTCACGCCCAAGCGGCATCAGTCCTGCTTCTTTGGCAGTCGCACCAAGCTTATCCGCCAGTGCCTTGACGTGGCGTTTACTGGTGGCATTGGCGATAACGATACGTTCGGCAATCTCGGTCAAGTGTTCCACGTGGAGCGTGGTGATTTCTGTGGCTTTTAGGTCGTCTAGGCTTTTATGTACTAGGGCTAAGGTGTCATCTAGGGTCATGGAGTTTCTTTTTTTAAAGTGATAAAGGGTCATTATAAAGCATTTAAAGAAAAAAGCCAATCACTTGCCGTCTTGATACAGTCCGTGCAGTGTGATGTAGTCGCTGACAGTACTGGGCAGGGCGGCAGGGCGGTGTCCATGGGCGAGGGCGGTGCGAAGCTGACTGCTTGAAATCTCCATGATGGGTGTAGGGTCAAGATATAGTCCGCCCACCCGTTTTTCTAGCAATGCGTCAGGCGTGGGACAAAGACGTTGTTTTAGGGTTTCTGGCAGGGTGAGTGTTGTATTCCCTCGAGAAAACACCCAAAAATGCGTCAGCTCAAACAAATCAAAACCGCCCTTCCATGTCTCCAAGCTTTCAAGGCTGTCTTGCCCGATGATAAAAATCAAAGCGGTATTCGGGTAGGCTTTTTTTAGGGTGGATAGCGTATCAAGGGTGTAGCTTTTTTTAGGGCTATCAAGCTCAAGCGTGCTAATGCCAAGCGATGTGCCGTGCGTGGCATTATACTCAGCACAGCCCAGATGGAGCATATTGAGTAGATGGGCGTCCTTGGTTTGGGTGTTTTTAAAGGGATTTCGGCTGGGCATGAGCGTGGTCTGATAAGGCAGACCCAAAGAGGCAAGGCGTTTGTCGACCGCTCCCGCCATGCCCAAATGCCCAAAATGCACGGGATTAAAAGAACCCCCCAAGATGGCATGAATGGCGGTCATGATTTGCTGGGTGTGGCGTTTTTGACGAAAATTACTTTATGGTTGTCGTCATTGGGGTAGCGTTCAGACAGCTCGAAGTAGCGAGGATATGCCCGCAAAAAGTCGCTAAACTTGTCATAATGGAACAGGCGTGAGTCAAAATCAGGCTCGATTTTTAAGATGTAGTTTTTGACGGGAGCGATGTTCGCCCAGCCTTGTTCGTCCGCCATGGTGTCGATGGCGAGTTTTACCAAAGCGATGGCAACGTCCACAGGCTTAAACTGGTTATTTTTTTCTTTTGAGAATAGCATATCCGCCGAGTCATAAAAATCGACATTCGTGGCGGTTTCACGCCCCTCGAAAACCTCAAGATAAGTAAAGCGGTCGCAGGCTTGCATGAATGCCTTTGGGGTGTGGTTTTTGCCGAAGCCGTACACCATCACGCCTTGTTCACGGATACGCTGGGCAAGGCGGGTGTAATCGCTGTCCGAGCTAATCAAACAAAACCCCCCAAAACGTGCCGTGTATAATAAATCCATGGCGTCAATGATAAGGCTAGAATCCGTGGCGTTTTTACCCGTGGTGTAGGCGAATTGCTGAATGGGCTGAATGGAGTGGCTTAGCAAGACGTTTTTCCAGCTGGCAAGCTGTGGCTTTGTCCAGTCGCCATAAGCACGGCGGACACTGGCACGCCCAAGGCTTGCGATTTCGCTCATTAGTTCGTCAAGGTGCGATACGGAGGCGTTGTCCGCATCGATGAGTACCGCAAGCTGTGCTTCTTGATGGGGTGTGGTCATGGCTGTGTGGTCGCTTGGTGAAAGGAGGTGTTGGTTTGACCTAAGGTCTCGCCCATGCGAACGGTGCTACCATGCCCAAAGGCGGGCGACCAAAGCGTGTTGGCGGCTTTTGGTAGTACAACAATGGCAGTCGAACCCAGATAAAACCGACCAAGCTCGTCCCCTTTTTTTAGGGCAAGGCTGTGCGTTCTGGTCTGTATGCGGTCTGTGCGTTCAAGCTTGCCTGTGGCGACGCACTCAATGCCCGCCACAATCATAGCGCCGACCAGCACCACAAAGGCACGCCCAAAGTCGGTCTCAAAGACACAAACAAGGCGTTCATTTCTGGCAAATAGGTCAGGCACATGGCTTGCGGTGGCGTTATTCACGGAAAAAAGATTGCCAGGCACGTAGCGTGTCTCAATCAGCGTGCCATTAAAAGGCATATGCACACGGTGGTAGTTGCTGGGTGCAAGATAAATGGTGGCAAATGCACCGTCTGTCATCGCCATACCGTCTTCATAATCTGCCAAAAGCTGCCCGACGCTATAATCACGCCCTTTGGCTTGTAGGATTTGCCCGTTTTGGATTTGCCCAATCTGAGACACCGTGCCGTCCGCAGGGCAAGCCAGACTGTCTGTGGCAGGGTCAATGGGGCGTGCGGCGTCTTTTAATTCACGGGTAAAAAAATCATTAAAACTGCCATAATCCTGCAGGCGACCCCGCTCATATTCATCTAAAGAAATGCCGTACGCTTTGGCAAAGCCGTAGATAAGGGGTGTTTTTATGTAGGGGCGTTCGCTTTTGGCGATTTGCCCTGCCATTTCGCTAAGCTTGGTTTGTGGCACGAAGTTTTGGGCATTGGCGAAAAGCTTCGCAGTATTTAGCTTTTTTAGGTGTTGGCGTAGGGTATTTGAGATAAGTTTTGGCATAGTCTTTTAGGAGGCTCGGTGCGTACTTTGGTTTTTTGGTCATTTTACCAAGCTTTTTGTTATAATGCTATTTAAAATATTTAAACTTATATGAGGTTGGCTATGAAAGTGCTTATTCAGCGGGTAAAATCAGCCGCTGTCACGGTCGATGGCGTGTGTGTCGGCAGTATCGAGGGCGGTCTTTTGGCGTATGTGGGTCTTGCCAAGGGCGATGATTTGGCGTGTGCAAAAAAACTGGTGGACAAACTTCTTGCCTATCGCATTTTTGAGAACACCACAGACCCTGACAAACTGGGGAAAATGGACAAATCCGTGACCGATGTGGCGGGCGGGCTGCTTTTGGTGTCGCAGTTTACGTTGATGGCGGATACTAAGAGCGGTCGCCGTCCTGATTTCACCCCTGCGATGCCTCCTGTCGAGGCAAAAGCCCTATTCGATGCGCTGGTGGATTATGCCAAAAGCGTGCATGGGCAGGTGGCAACAGGGCGGTTCGGGGCGAATATGCAAGTGACGGCGGTGAATGACGGCCCGACCAATTTTTTGCTTGAAAGCTAATTTTGGGGAATAAAAAAGCCGTACTAAGACGGCTTTTTTAAGATTATTTCTTTTCTTCACGGACTTTATTGACAAGAAAATCAATCACTTTTGTGACTTTAGCGTCAGTGCCTAAAACCACATACTTGCCTTGCACCACAACGGCAGGTGTGCCTGTGATTTGGTAACGCATTGCACCAGCTTTGCTGCGTTCGATTTTCGTGGCAACGGCAAAAGAGTTGTACAAGCTGTTGAATTTGGCTTTGTCAACGCCTTGGGTGGCGTACCAGTCAGCGAGTGAGTTTTGGTCAAATAGGCGTTTGCCATCTTTGTGAATGGCGTCAAACAGTGCCATGTGCGTCTTTTCTGCCATGCCCATTTCTTGGACGGCATAAAAACCACGGGCGTTCACTTCCCACACGGGGTTCATGGCGGCAGGGGTCTGGAAGTAGGCGACATCGCTGGCGCGGGTTTTCGCCCATTTTTGCATGTGTGGCTCTAGGCTGTAGCAGTGTGGGCAGCCATACCAAAAGAATTCACGTACGACGATGACGTCTCCTGCAATGTTTTCAGGATTGGGCAGGACTTGGTAGTCTTTGCCTTCTACGAAGTTGGCGAAAGCGGTTTGGGCGAAGCTCATGCCAACCGCTAAAGCGATAGGGGCGATTGCGTATTTTGTGTATTTCATACTCAATTCCTTACAAAATCAAAAGCGAAAAAACTTCGGCATAGTTTACCGCATTTTTAGGGAAAATGGGCAACTTTATTATTGATAAAGCGTTGCAAATTGTGTCTTTTTTCACAAAAATGAGCAACATTCTGCCAGTTTTTAGGGAGGATTAGTCAAAATGCATAAAAAATGCTAAGATAGCACAGTTTTTGGCAGTTTAACTGCTTGATATTATTTTTTTTAAAATAGGATACGCCATGCACGCCGATACCACCGCCCACCGTGACAATGTGGATTATGATGAAATCGCAAAATTCACCAACCTCGCTACGACATGGTGGGATAAAAATGGACCGTTTAAGCCTTTGCATGATATTAACCCTTTAAGGCTGGATTGGATTGAAGAGGCGTGCTTTTCTGTGCTGGGGTCGTCTCTGGCGGATAAAAAGGTGGTCGATGTCGGCTGCGGCGGCGGGATTTTGTCGCACAGTATGGCGGTGCGTGGGGCGAATGTCTTGGGTGTGGATTTGGGCGACGCCAACCTAAAAGCTGCTCAGATTTATAATGAAAAAACTGCCATGACCGACCGCCTTGCCTTTCGCTGTGTGGCGGTGGAGGTGTTGGCAGAAGAGATGGCAGGGCAGTTCGATGTCGTCACTTGCATGGAAATGCTAGAACATGTCCCCGACCCGCAGTCCATCATTCATGCCTGTTTTAAGTTATTAAAACCGAACGGTGTCTGCGTGCTATCCACCATTAACAGAAATTCCAAGGCGTTTTTATTCGCCATTGTCGGGGCAGAATATGTGCTGGGTATGCTGGATAAAGGCACGCATGATTATCATAAATTCATCACGCCCGCCGAGCTTGATAAAATGAGCGAGCGTGCGGGGTTTTATCGTCATGATTTGACGGGCTTGCATTATAATCCTTTGACACGCCGTTATTGGTTGTCGAATAGAAACGTCGATGTGAATTATATGATGGCCGTCAAAAAAGTGGGGGCATAAGATGAGCATAAAAAAAGCGGTTTTATTTGATTTGGACGGGACGCTCATTGATACTGCACCTGATTTTATCCGTATCATCAAATCATTGTGCGGGCAGCACGCCATGCCCACCCCAAGCGATACTGCCATTCGGGAGCAAGTTTCGGCAGGCGCGAGGGCGATGGTTAAATTGATGTTTAATAATCCTACCTTGCCCGATGATGATGCGGATTTGCTGAATTTTCGTCTGTTGTTTTTGGACGAATATGAAAAGAATATCTGCATTGACAGTCGTTTATTTGACGGGCTTGCACCGTTATTGTCATTTTTGGAAAGCCATTCTGTCAAATGGGGTATCGTCACGAATAAGCCTAAATATTTGGCACAAAAACTCTTAGTACAGCTGGGGCTGAGTGCACGCTGCCAAGTGCTGATTTGCCCTGACGATGTCAAAAATCCCAAGCCTGACCCTGAAAGCTTGTGGCTGGCGTGTGAGACTTTGGGGCTTGTGGCGAAAGATTGCTTATATGTGGGCGACCATAGGCGAGACATTGAGGCAGGACGGCGTGCAGGCATGACAACGGTTATCGCGTCTTATGGCTACATTCCGCCTGAGGATAAAAATCTGAGGGATTGGGGGGCGGACGTCATTGTGGAGAGTCCTGCGGATTTAAGGGCTTATTGTGAAGAATGGCTAAAGACTGATTAATGTTTTTTTAAAATTTTACAAGGAAAATTCATGCTAACTCATGATGATATCAGAAATTTTACGCCTACGCCTGACTGCCTAAAAGATAAGATTATCCTTGTCACGGGGGCGGGTGAGGGTATCGGGCGTGCGGTGGCATTGGCGTATGCTAAGCATGGGGCGACTGTGCTTTTGCTGGGTAGAACCCAAGAAAAGCTTGAGAGCTTGTATGATGAGATTGAGGCTTTGGGGCTTGCCACGCCTGCTATTTTACCCATGGATTTGGCAAAGGCAAGCTTCGCCCAGATGACCCAAACTGCCCATTTAATCCAAAAAGAGTTCGGTCGGCTGGACGGGATTTTACACAATGCCGCCATTTTGGGGGCGTTAACCCCGATGGAAATGTACGACCCCATCACCTTTGATGAGGTCATGCAGGTGAATCTGACCGCACCGTTTCGCCTGACGCAGGCGTGCTTTAATCTTTTAATGGTGTCCACGGCAGGTTCTGTGGTGTTTATGTCCAGCGGTGTGGCTAAGCCTCGGGCGTTTTGGGGGGCGTATGCCTTGTCGAAGCAGGGCGTTGAGGGGCTGTGCGAGCTGTTCACCCAAGAAACCCAAAAGCACACCACCTTAAGGTTTAACTGCATTAACCCTGGCGGCACACGCACCAATATGCGCGCTCACGCATTCCCAGGGGAAGACCCGATGACCCTGCCTACGCCAGAAGAGATGTTGCCTGCTTATTTGTGCTTGATGGCGGACGTGTCTGTGGGTGTAAAAGGACAGGTGGTGGCGTTGCAGCCGAAATAATATGGACGGGCTTTGATGGATTAAAAAACCACAGCTTAAAAACTGTGGTTTTTTTTTGGTTTATCGCTTGGATTTGTTATTCATGTCAATCAGTCGCTGTAGTGCTTGTTTTAGCTCTTCTTCGCTAAAAGGCTTGCAGATGAAGCCTCGTGCGCCATATTGCAGCGCTTGTAGGGCGGTTGTTTTGTCCGCCAACGCAGAAACCACCAAAATGTTTACGCCCGTGCCTTGAGCTACGATATTTCTGATACATTCTAGCCCGTCCATGTTTGGCATGGTGAGATCCATGGTGATGAATTCTGGTTTGCATTCGGCGAATTTCTTTAGCGCTTCCACGCCGTCACTTGCTACCGCAACAATCTCTACCTCGCTGTTTTGGAAACTGCGTTCAATGCGGTTGCGAATGATGTTGGAGTCGTCCACAATCATGAGCTTATAAGTCATTTTGACCTCTTATTTTGGTAGCGAAACGCTGATTTGTGTGAATTGATTGCTGCGGCTATTGACGCCGATTCTTCCGCCAATTTCATTGGCAAGTGTTTTAACAATATCCATGCCAACACCACGACCTGCATCCTCGTCTTGCTTATCTGCTGTGGATAGACCAGATTTGAACATCAGACGCAACAAGGCTTTTGATTGTAGATTGGCGGCCTCAGCAGGGGTGTACAGTCCCTCTTGTACGGCTTTTTCACGCAGTTTTTCCCAGTTGATGCCAGCACCGTCATCTTTGACTTTTAAAATAAGTTCGTTATCGCTGTTTTCTAGGGCAAGGCTGATATGACCCATGCCGTCCTTGCCTTTTCTGCGACGTTCCTCGGAAGATTCAATGCCGTGTACGATGGCATTTTTTAGGAGCTGTACGGCAATATCCTTTAATGCAGAGGCTTTTTTATCCTCTAAGTTTAACACATCAAAGCCTGTGACCGAAACACTTACTTGCTTGGCTTGGCGGTCGGCAATGTCGTGGGCATACTGTTTGAAGTAGTTTTGCCAATAATCTTCGGCTGGTGCCGTGCTGTGCGTATGCGTGCTTTGACCATCGGTTGTCAAATCCGCCAAGGGAACATTGGCGTTTTGTAGATTGAGCCGCTGTACCAGATTTTCAATGAACGACATCATATTTACCATCTCATCAAGACCGACCGTAAAGGGCAAAAAGTCGTTGCCTTTTAGGTTGCTGTGCATGAGCAGGGCTTTGAGTTTCTCTTCTTGCTGTGTGGCGATGTCCACCAAAGCGCTTAAATTTACAGCAGAGGCATCGCCTTTTAAGCTGTGTGTTTCGCGGTATAGTTGCTGTGCTTTGTCACGTAAATTGTCTGTTCCGCGGTTTTTTAGCACATTATTCATGCGTTCAATGCGCGCCTTGGTTTCAGACAAGAAATGAATCAGCTGTTTGTTGTCAATGCTGAGCAGATAGCTAATCATCTCGATTTGACGGTTGTGCTGTTCTTTGTCTTTTTGCATTTGTGATTGTAGGTGCACTTCTTTGGTCACATCAACCACGCTGACGAAAACGCTGTCCACTTGCTCTTCTTTTTCATCCATAACGCGTAAAAAGTTGAACTCCAAAAACTGCGTCGCCCCAATGCCATTTTCGTCAAGATAAGAAACCAAAACTTGTTTTAACGGGTTTAAGTCTTGGATGAGTTCTTCAACTACCCAAGTGTTATACAGCTGTTCCACGAATAGTTTGGTGGTTTCCATGTCTTTTTGGCTAATGGTACCCTCTAGGATATCATAAAGTGTGCGTCCTGCAATATTTTTTTGGTGTAAGATTTGTTCGAGCTTGGCTGAATACTGGTCTGCGATGACAAGGTCCTTATTAACCAAGAACAAGCCCTCGTTGACCGTTTTCATGATGTCATCGGTCTGTTGTTTGGCGACTGCAAGCTGTGCGTCTGTACGCGCCAACTGACGCAAAGAGCCAAAAACAATGGCTAAGAACAGTAAGAATGCCAAAGAGATACCCGCAATCTGTAATAGACGCAGTTGGTTGGCGCTGTACTGAATGAGCGCGTTTTGGCGGCTAGAAAAAGACAGTGTTTCTGCCTGTAGGGTGGTGTTATATAGACGCACATAATCGACCAGATAGTCGCTGGTTTGTTTTTTAATACTGCCTTCTTTGGTGTTGCGGATGAAGTGCTCCATTAAGCCCAGATAAGGCGTCCAGATGGTCTCAATTTTATCCAGCGTTGTTTGTAGTTCAGGGTCTGTCACAGGGGCAATGTTAATGGGCGTGCCATTGATGTCATTTAAAGTACCCCCTTCTTTTAGGGTTTTTAAGGTTTCTGTAAACTGGGCGGTTTGTGTTTCTAGCTCTGCCAGCTGGTAAATCCCTGATTGTGGCAAGGTGTCAATCGGATAAATGCCTTGCTCAAGGTTGGCAAGATGTTCTGTATTTTCGATGTTTTCGGTCGTTTGTGTTGCCGCTGGTGATGTGGTTGTTTGTAGTTCTTTGCCTAAAGCTTCTACTTTTAGGTTTAAGTCAAGCAAGTTTTTGGAAATCTGCTGGACAATAACGGTCTGTTGGGAGGCTAATTCGAACTCTTTGGTGGCATTTGCCAGTTTTTGTGAGGCGAAAAAGGTAATGCCTGATAAAAGGGCGACAAGTGCGAAAAAACTGGTGGCCAAAATAATCAAGGAGCGATACTTGGCAAGACCTGTTTTTTTCTTGGGGTGGTTATTAGGTTGAGACATGGGTATTCGCTTTTTTAGTGAGTGGTTGTGGTGGTGGCTTATGATATTTGCGTTTTATTCAACCGCTTGGTAAGGCACTTGAATGACTTTATATTCCATGCGGTAGTCAATGCCTGACAAAGGATCAGCACCACTGGCTAGGTTGGCAGCGAGACGTAAAGAGGTTTTTGCTTGGGCGGCGGCATCATTTAGGACGGTGGCGGTGATGTCGCCTGATTTGACAGCGTTTAGACCATCTTCTGTGGCGTCAATGCCAAAAATCGGTAATTTGATGCCTTGGGCTTTTAATGCGGTGCTTGCGCCTAGTGCCATGTTATCGTTATTGGCAAGCAAAACCTCGACATTTTGAAATTCTGGCAATGTCATCCAAGTGGTCACCATTTCGGTGGCTTTTTCTTTGTTAAACATGGCGTAGTCTTGTAGGATTTTTTGGGTGGGAATGCCAAGGCTGGGATAATTTTCCATGGTGCTAATCGACCATTTGGTACGAGCTTGCGCCCCTGCGTGTCCTGGAATGCCCTCTAGCATGGCGAATTGGATAATACCGTCTTTGTTTTTATCCCAGTGGGGGTTTTCTTTCCAAAGCTCAAGCACTTTTAAGCCCTGTAAAACGCCTGCTTGAGTGGCGTCACCATCGACAAAATAAGCGTTTTGGCAGCCTGCGATGACTTTTTCGCCTGGGTTGCGATTAAAGAAGACTAGCGGTACTTGGTTGCAGTATTTTTCTGTGACGGCAGCACCTTGGCTAACATCAGCAAGATTAATCACTAGCGCCTTCGCACCCTTGGCAATCATTTCATCATATTGCTTGAATTGAGTTGCTTGGTCGTCATTGGCGCTCATGAGCGACAAAGTTAGGCTGGGCTGTGCCTGACTTTCTGCCTCATAG
Source organism: Moraxella sp. (assembly GCA_030525705.1). Taxonomy (GTDB): domain Bacteria; phylum Pseudomonadota; class Gammaproteobacteria; order Pseudomonadales; family Moraxellaceae; genus Moraxella. Next base: position 12,111 of record JAUNEE010000006.1, on the reverse strand, counting down.
GCGGCATAGGCGGCTTTAAAGAAAGGGTTGGTGGTATTGCTGATGGTGACACCCACATGTGCTGTGGGGTAGCTTGTGTTTGCTGTGTTGTTAGTGGGTGGGGGTGCAGAGCAGCCTGCCAGTAAGGATAAGCCAATCAGGGTTAAAAAGCGGTGTTGTTTCATGGATAAACCCTCTATTAGAATAATCAAAATGGGCGGGTTTGGTCATGTGAGTGCTTTTTATTCCTAAATAAGATTTTTGTCTGTTGGTTCTATGCGGACAGAGGGGAGGAAAAAGCGTTTTAGCAAACCCTTGCTCGTAACTATAAAATCATATCAGGCGGACGTTTACCTTACCCAAATAAAGTATTAATTTTTTAGGGTATTATAGTGCTTGTTATGATTTTTGTAAATAGTCTTTTATTTTACTAAACAAACAAGATGCTTTTTATTTTTTTATGTTTGTTTTATATAAAAAACACAAGCCTAATGTTGTTTAGGTTTGTGTTTTTGGATTTTTAAGATGTGTGATTAAACCCCAATCTCCGCCAAGTCACCCTTGGTTTCAAGCCATGCTTTTCTATCGCTGCTGCGTTTTTTGGCAAGCAGCATATCCATGACGTCATGTGTGTTTTTTAGGTCGTCCAAATCCAGCTGAATGAGCCGTCTGGTGTCAGGGTTCATGGTGGTTTCACGCAGCTGTTCTGGGTTCATTTCACCCAACCCTTTAAAGCGGGTGATTTGGGGTTTTTTATTGCTTGGGACTTTCTGTAAGATGGCGGACAGCTCGTCTTGGTCAAGGGCGTAATGCACGTCCTTGCCGATGTCAACACGGTATAAAGGCGGCACAGCGATGAACAAATGCCCTGCGTCCACCACGGCAGAAAAATGCTTCACAAACAACGCACAAATCAAGGTGGCGATGTGCAGTCCGTCACTGTCTGCGTCCGCCAGAATGCAGATTTTGTCATAACGCAGCTCAGAGAGGTCGTCTGAGGCGGGGTCAACCCCGATGGCGATGGCGATGTCGTGGATTTCTTGGCTGGCAAGCACCGTATCATGCGACACTTCCCAAGTGTTTAAAATCTTACCCCGCAAGGGCAAAATCGCCTGAAAATGACGGTCACGGGCTTGCTTGGCGCTGCCGCCCGCACTGTCCCCTTCCACCAAGAACAACTCTGCCCCGTCTTTTAGCTCGCCCTTACAGTCCGCCAGTTTCCCAGGCAGGGCAGGGCCTTGCACCACCTTTTTTCTGGCGACTTTTTGGGCAGATTTTAGGCGGCGTCCTGCCTTGGCGATGGCAAGCTCGGCGATGGCTTTGGCGGTGTCGGGGTGCTGGTTTAGCCACAGGCTAAAAGCGTCCTTGGCAAGCGTCTGTACCAGTGGTGATGCCTCACGGCTGGATAGGCGTTCTTTGGTTTGACCACTAAACTGAGGTTCGGAGAATTTTAAGGAGAGAATGAAATTCACCCCGTCCCAGACGTCGTCAGCGGTCAGGCGGACGGTTTTTGGGAGTAGGGCGTGAATGTCGCAAAACTCCTTTAAAGCCTCGGTGACGCCTGTGCGTAACCCGTTGACGTGCGTACCACCTAGGGCGGTAGGAATGAGGTTTACATAGCTTTCACAAACGGGTGTGCCACCGTCCATAAGCCAAGAAATGGCGAAATCTGCCGTGCCACGCTCGCCCGTTTTTAATGTGCCATTAAAATAAAACGGCACTTCAGGCAAACAAACCAAATCGCCCAGTTCTTCTTGTAGATATTCGGTGACGCCATCGGTGAATTGCCATGTGTGATGCTCTTCTGTGGTTTCGTCAATGAACTCGACTTTTAGCCCTGCCAGTAGCACCGCTTTGGCTTTTAAGATGTGTTTTAGGGCTTTTGTGGAGAATTTCGGGTTGTCAAAGTAGGTTTCATCTGCCCAAAATTGTACCCGTGTGCCACGCTTTTTTTTATGCGGACTTGGAACGGTGGATAAAGGGGCGACAGGCTCGCCATAAGCAAAATCCATATGAAACAGCTGCCCATCCCGCCAGACGTCCACAGCCACTTTCGTGGAAAGGGCGTTCACCACGCTAATGCCCACGCCGTGCAGACCACCAGAAATGGCGTAATTATCCGTGGAGAATTTCCCCCCTGCGTGCAGGCGAGTCAAAATCAGCTCCACGCCTGACTGGTTGAACTCAGGATGAATGTCCGTTGGCATACCCCGTCCGTCATCTTCTACGGACAAAGAACCGTCTTTGTGTAAGGTGACGATGATGTGACGGGCGTGTCCTGCCAGTGCCTCGTCCACGGAGTTGTCGATGACTTCTTGGGCAAGGTGGTTTGGGCGAGTGGTGTCCGTGTACATACCAGGGCGGCGGCGGACAGGCTCTAATCCTTCTAGGATTTCTAGATTCTGGGCGGTGTAGGTCATTGCGTGCTATGTTAATAAAAAGGCTATTGTAACCGATTTTCGGCAGAATTTAAATTAAGGCAAAAAACGGTTTTTGTGCGTTATAAGACCCACAAAAACCGCCCGAGCATGATTTTCTGAGCGTCATTCACAGTACTGTGATTTGTGCAGGTTTTTTCTCCAGTGCCTCGGTGTTGAGTTTTTGCATGAGGGGGCTTTGGTGAAAGGCGTTGACGGCGTGTTTGTTTTCTGGGCTGAGTGTCTCGAACATCTCAGGCAGGCGAATGCCCACCCAAATCAATGCACATAAAAGAATCTTATCTCCGAGTGCAGGACTCTCCTCTGACAGTGTGGGCAAGGCAGGCAGGGTGTCTGTTAATAGGGCTTTTGAGCGGGCAACAAAGGGGTGCGGTGCACTGTCAGGCGGGGCGAAACGCTCTGTCGAGTAAGCCCGTACGCCTTGGGCTAAAATCCCGAACGCCTTGGCGATGCGTGGTAGGTCGTAGCTGGGGTTTTCGGTATAAACTTCAGGGGCAATCGCCTGAATGATGAGCGGTGTTTCGGTGATGACTTCGCCTGTATCAAGCAGCAATGCGGGTACTTGGCTAAAGCTGTTCACGGCGATAAGCTCGGTGGGATTTTCCCATGGCATGACGAATTTTAATGCCAAATCCACGTTTTTTAGAGCGGCAATCATCAGTAAAATTCGGGTATAAGGCGAGGTGGTGCTGATGTATAAAGTGTGCATGACTGTTCCTTTTTGTTAGGGATTGAGGGATAGGTCTTTTACCCAGTCTAAGATGGTGGGAATAAGGGCGTCATAGTCGCTAATGCGGTGGTCGCCGCCGTCTTGGGCGAGGACGGTTACCCCTTTGTCCTTATAAAAGGCTTGGCTGGTTTTAGCGTCTAAAAGCTCATCGCCCATTTTTAATAAAACTTTGATTTTGCTTGGGTTTTTTATGGTAAGGCGATGATTTTCAAACCATTCCAAATCTTGATAGACAATCTGCCAGCCGCCTGTCGTGGTATAAATCACGGTGTCATTTTCAAGGGATTTGCCTGCGTGTTTATCCGCCAAAAACCGCCGAAAACTGACATCAGGGCGAATGCTTGGGTTTAATAAAATGGCGGGCATGCCTGTTAAGTCGCTTGCTAAAGTCGCAAAATATCCGCCGAGCGATGAGCCGATAAGCACACTGTCTGGGTATGTCTTGATGAGTGTTAGGATTTTTTCTAGGGCGTCCGCAGGCGGGCAGTTTAGGTCGGGGCGGTGTGTCTCTATGCCAAGCAGACTTGCGTGCTTGGCGGTGATTTGGGCTTTTGTGGCGTTCGGGTCTGAGTCAAGTCCGTGTAAGTAGATGATGGGCATGGTATCGATTTGGGTTGGTGGTGTGGGCGTGCTGACACACGTTTTTGGATTTATTAAGGGGAATTGTATATCAAGGTGGCTTGGTGTGCAAGCCTGCTCTTAACGGAGTAAAAAAGGGCGATAAATTGTAGTTTTTTCGTTAATTGTTTAAATTTGGTACATAATTTGCATATTTATCATGCTTGTTTTAGTGGATATTTGTATAAATCCATTGATTTTCAGCGTGGTATTGTGTAATATTAACTTAAAGATTGTGTAATAATACTTACTAAATTGGTAGGATTTAGTAAATTTGTCGCAATTTAAGACACATTTTGTGAATATTATGCATGAAATTTCAGCAAAAGTTTGATAAAGTGTTCATGATGTGTGTTAAAGATATGTGCAACGATAAGGGAGCGGTGGAATGAAAGTGATGATTTGTGGACATGAGCCAACTGCCACAGACAGACTGGAGCGAATCATCAATGAATTGGGCTATGCAGCTGTGGTCTGCCAAGGCGGTAAGGAAGCAGCCTTGACCCTGCTAAAAGCTCGTCGTCCAGAGGTGCTTTTACTGAGTGCGGTCATGCCCGAGGTCACCCAGATTTGTCTAGCAGCCAGCCAAGAAATCAATCACCCGCCTGCGGTAATTTTACTGGGCAAAGAAGACTTGAGTGCCTATTCTGTCTTTTCGGTGGGCGTGGCGGATTATTTGTTATCCCCTGTGGAAAAAGAGACGCTGGCGGCATCTTTACAAAAAGTTGCCAAGTTGTCTGCCGCCCAAGCGTGGACTTTGGCGAAAAAACCTGCCGACAAAGAGCGGGTGCGTCAGTATATCGCCGCCCGTACGCACCGTGGCGTGGAGATGGTATCCATGAGCGATGTGTATTATTTCGCCGCCGACCAAAAATACGTCAAAGTCCGGCATAAAGAAGGCATGGTGCTGATTGACGAGACTTTAAAAGACCTTGAAAAAGAATTCGAAGACGTGATGTTCCGCATTCACAGAAGTGCTTTGGTAAATCTTGAGTACTTGGATTTGCTGGAATTGATGGATTCTGGGCAGTACCGTGTGCGTTTTCGGGGCATTGATGAGACCTTGTGCGTTTCTCGCCGTCATCTGCCTGCGCTTAGAGAAAAAATCCACAACATTTAAGCGGTGGTTTTTTATCGGCTTGTGCCAAGTTTTTGAGTTTCCTTATTGCCCAAGTGTTCGCTTGGGCTTTGTTTTTTTATGGCTTGTGTGATAAAGTAGGGTTTTGTGATTTTATTTAAAAAAAAGAGCCTTTGCATGAGCCTAAGTACCTCCCTTGAAAAAAAACAACTCACCATCGCCACCCGCCAAAGCCCTTTGGCACTTTGGCAGGCTAATTTCATCAAATCCGCCCTAGAAGCACAGTATCCTGACATGACAGTGATGCTGCTTGAGATGGTGACACGGGGGGATAAGATTTTGGATACGCCCTTGGCGAAAATCGGGGGTAAGGGTTTATTTGTCAAAGAGCTGGAGCAGGCACTGTTCGATGGGCGAGCGGACATTGCGGTGCATTCTTTAAAGGACGTTCCCATGCAGCTGCCTGAGGGATTGACCATCGGTGCGTACTGCAAACGCCACAGCCCGACAGACGCCTTTGTCTCAAATCAATTTTCAAGCCTAGATGAGCTGCCCGAGGGTGCGAAAGTCGGCACATCAAGCTTAAGACGAGAATGCCAAATTCGGGCGTATCGTCCCGATTTGTCTATTCATTCTTTACGGGGCAATGTTGGTACACGCCTTGCTAAGCTTGACGCAGGTGAGTATGACGCCATCATTTTGGCGACCAGCGGACTACAAAGGCTAGGGCTGGACGCACGTATCCGCCACGAGCTAGACCCGATGATAAGCCTGCCTGCGGTAGGGCAGGGGGCGCTTGCCATTGAGTGCCGTGATGAGCCTCGGGTTTTAGCATTGCTTGAGTTTTTAAAAGACGTGCCGACCACCTTGTGCGTCACCGCAGAGCGGGCGATGAACACCGCCTTGGAAGGGGGGTGTCAAGTGCCGATTGCAGGTTTTGCCACGCTTGATGGGGAATGTTTGTCCTTGGCTGGGCGGGTTGGTACGCAGGACGGCACAACCTTATTAAAAGCAGAAAAATCCGTCACCGTGACGGGGCTGTCTGATGCGAAGCTTGCCAGTGAGCTTGGGCAGGCGGTGGCAGACAGTCTGCTGACGCAAGGAGCGGGCGAGATTTTAAAAGCCCTATACGAACGCTAATCCATGCTGTTTATTAACACTCGCCCTGCCAAGCGTACAGCTGCCCTGCCAGCCTTAGAGCGGCTTGGTTTTTATGTGCATGAGTTGCCACTTTTGACACTGGCACCACGCACGCTGTCAAAGGCGGAAGCGGCGTCCTTGACGGCACTGTGCGAGGGGGTATATCGGCTGCTTGTGGTGGTGAGTATTACGGCGGTGGAATATGCGTTAGAGGCGATGGCGTCTTTGCCTGAACATAAAAAAGCCCAGCTGCTGCATAATAACCACACAGGGCGGTTGTCCGTGGTGGCGGTTGGTAAGGCAACAGCAGAACGACTTCGGCAGGCGGGCTTTGTCGTGGCGATGCCTGAAATCATGAGCAATGAAGGTATGTGCCTTATGCCTGAAGTCATGCAGCTGCAGGCGGGCGATAGAACGCTTTTTTGGCGGGGTGTGGGGGGCAGGCGGCTGCTGTCGGATAGCCTTTTGGCACGAGGCGTGGCGGTAGATGGCGTGGCGTGGTATGAACGCATGATGCCACCGAGTCTGGTGGCGGACGCTGTGGCATTGGCACAAAGCGTGAACCACGCACCTAAGGTGTCATTTGTCATGGCAAATCAGCCGCAGCAGGCGAAGGCGGTCATGCTCATCACCAGTCAGATGGCGTATGAATTTTGGCAGATAGCCGCAGAGCAGACAGGCATTGACTGGCGGTCATTTCTTTATGTGGCGCTTGGGGATAGGCTGTGTGCTTTGATAAAAAAAGACGCTGTTGTGCTTGGGGTGCATGACTTAGATGAGTGGACATTGGCAACTGTTCTTGGTGGCATTCAGCCTGCTAGCCTTAAGGAGACATCATGAGTTCATCAATGAAAGATCCGATAAAAAATCCTTTAAGCCAATATGAAAAATCCAAGTCTGTGGCGATGGATGTCGGCGATGGCACGGCTTTGGGGAAATCGGGCGTGGCAAGAAAAACCGCCGAGCAAAACGCCCAAGCTCGCTTGGTGCTGATTCAGCTGTTGTGGCTAGCGGTGATTTTGATGATTGGGTCTTTGGTGTGGCTTGCCAATAACCAAAAAAAGCTTGAGCTGTATGTCGAAGAGCGGTTAAAAGTCACCGAGACCTTTGAGGGGCGTATGAATGACATGGACGACAGGATTTTCGCCATCACCCCGAACAACCCCAAGACGGAACACCAAGCCGAAGCACAAAACGACCTACAGCTTATCACCATTCAGTTAAGTGGTGCGGGCAGGCTGTATCATGCGGGCGAGTATCAAGCGGCGGCAGAGCTTTTGGGGATTTTACAAGCACAGCTATCCCGTGAACGTCTGCAGCTGGCGTCCCCGTTAAAATCTGCCCTAAAGTCCGCCATCAAAGATGATTTGGTTTATTTGTCCGCCATGACGACCACGACAGACCCCTGGCAAAACGACGTTTTAACCATAAGGTCGGTGCAAAGCTACCTAAGACAACTTCATCAAGATGCAGAAAAATCCCCCCAAAAAGAGCTGGCGCTGCATGATGCGACCATGATGTTAAGCCTTGCGATTGGGGCGGGGACTTTGCGTGAGCGAGACACGGTGGTGGCATATTTGACAGACAGCGTGGATAAGCTTGAAACACTAAGACCGCTCATAAAAACGCCCGAAGATGACAGCGATAGAAGCGCCGCAGGGATTGGCAGTCTTGATGAGGCGATTTTTGTGTTAAATGAGCTTTTGGCAAATCCGCCAAGTTTGCCCCCTTTAAAAAGTATTGAATTATTAAAAAACATCTAGCCCAAGGAGAAAAAATGAGCCAAAACGAGAAACCTGTCGCCTTAAGCGACTTTTCTTATGTGCATGAACAGCTGGTGGACTGGGGCGACATGGACGCTTACGGTCACGTCAGCAACATTCGTTATTATAATTATGCTCAGTCGGCACGCATCGGCTATGTCAAAGCGTGGCAGTTGCCACACAATATTTACACCATCATCGTTTCTACCTCCTGCCAGTACATGAGCGAGGTGAAATTCCCAGATACTCTGCTTATCGGAGTGCGTACTACGAAAATTGGCAACACTAGCCTTGCCCAAGAATACGCCTACTACAGCAAAGCCCAAGGAAAAATCGTTGCCCAAGGGGCGTCCGTGCTGGTGCTTTTAGATAAAGACACCCATGAAAAATGCCCCGTCAGCGATGCTATAAAACAGACCATCGCCAAGCTGGACGCCCCTTCGCTTGGCTAGACGTTAATATAAAAAAGCCCCGAGCGTTTCGGGGCATTTTTGTTTTATTCAATCGTTTCAATAACGTTCAAATCAAAGCCAGATAAGGCATTAAACTTCATCGGACTGGACAAAAGACGCATATCTCGCACGCCCAGATGACGCAGGATTTGCGCACCCACGCCGATGGTCTGATATGGCTCACGGCGACAGCGTTCACCCGTTGGGTTTGGGTTTTTTAGGGCGTCAAAGGCGTCCGCCAGCCCCATTTCATCGCCATGCCCAATCCACACGAAAACGCCGTGGTCTGCCTTGGCGAGTTCAGCTAGGGCGTTATGACTGCTCCAGCGGCTGCCAGAGACCACCCCTAACAAATCTTTCATCGGTGAAAAACTATGCACACGCACGGTGCTGACTTTGCCCTCGCTGGGTGCACCTTTTACCAGCGCCAAATGCACATCGTCCGAGCCGAATTCACTAAAGCGGTAGGCGGTGAACTCGCCATGCTCAGTTTCGATGGGGAATTGGCAAATTTCGCTGATGGTTTGTTCGGTTGCCATACGGTGCTGAATCAAATCGGCAATCGTCCCGATTTTTAGCCCATGTTCTTTGGCGAAAATTTCCAAGTCGTCCCGTCTTGCCATTTCACCATCGGGCTTGATGATTTCCACGATGACTGCCGCAGGCTCAAGCCCCGCCAGTCTTGCCAAGTCACAGCCCGCCTCGGTGTGTCCTGCACGGTGTAGCACGCCGCCTTTTTTTGCTCTGATGGGGAAGATATGCCCAGGCTGAACGATGTCGCTGGGTTTGGCGTTAGGGGCGACCGCTGCCAGTACGGTTCTGGCACGGTCAGAGGCAGAAATGCCTGTGGTGACGCCCTCGGCCGCCTCAATGGAGAGCGTGAAGTTTGTGCTAAATTTTGCCCCGTTTTTGTCACTCATCAACGGCAAATCCAGCTGCTGACAGCGTTCTTCGGTTAAGGTTAGGCACACCAACCCACGGGCGTGGGTGATCATAAAGTTAATCGCCTCGGGGGTGATGTGGCTTGCTGCCATGATGAGGTCGCCCTCGTTTTCTCGGTCTTCATCGTCCATTAAAATGACCATCTTGCCTTGCTTGATGTCTTCGATGATGTCGCTAATATTGTCTAATGCCATGGGAGTCTCACGTTTGGAATTTTGGCTAAAGTGGGGGTGGTTTTGTTAATTACAAGTCAGTTTTTTCAAGCCAGCGTTCATCGGCAGTGCCTGTTAACAGCGTGCGGGCGACACTTTGGTTGTTGTTGTCGGCATTTAGGGTGAATGTCAATAAGACATCACGGCGAAATGCGTGGACGGTTATTGCGTGTTGTGCTTGCTCTCTGGCTTTTTTTAGGGCGGCGGCGTCCGCTTTTAACCCATTGATGGCGATGAGGGTGTCCAATGCGGACAGTCCTGATTTGGCGGCACTGCTATTTGGGCGAATGCGTTTGATGGCTAAGCCTGAGGCGTTTTGCTCAAAGCTGATGCCAAACGGCTCACTGTCGCAGCCTTTTAGGGTCAGTACCACGCCTACGTCTAATAGCCACGCTTCCAGTGGCAAAGGCTCGACCCCTGTGATGTAGCGGTCTTTGAAATCCTGCCAGACGGCTTTACCTAAAAATTCAAAGAGCAGCTCATCAAGCCCGGCCTCACTCATGCCAAAGCGGCGGTTTTCGGCGGTTTTCGCAATATTCACGAAATGACGCACCACATCGAAGAGTCGTTTTCCGTGTTTGATGAGTAATAAATCGAGTCCCAAAGCCACCAATGCTCCTTTATTATAGTAGCTGACAGTGGCATTTTGGCTGTTTTCATCGGGGCGGTAGAGTTTAATCCACGCATCGAAGCTTGACTCAGCGACGCTTTGGTGATGGCTTCCATCGGTGTTATAGTAGCGGGTGATTTGGGCAGAGAGCAGTTTTAGGTAGTCTTCTTGGGTGACGATGCCCGAGCGGTACAGCATTAAATCATCGATATAAGAAGTAAATCCCTCAAATACCCAAAGCAGCGGCGTGTAGGCTTCACTTTGTAGGTCGCTGGTCATCATGACATCAGGGCGTACGGATTTTACCCACCATGCATGAAAATACTCATGACTGCACAAGCCTAAAAACCGCTGGTAATTGTCGGTAGGTAGGGCAGGTTCGTTGAAACTTGGCAAATCTTCACGTGGGGTAACAAGCGCGGTGCTGTTAATGTGTTCTAGTCCGCCGTAGTCGTTTTTTGTGGCGTGTGTCATAAAGGTATAGTCAGAAAACGGCAGCCAGCCCAAGTTATCGGCGTAGCATTGGCAGATTTTTTTGACGTCACGCTTTAGACGCTCATGGTCGCTGTTTTCTACCCCAGAAATAAAAAAGCGGTGCGGTGCGGTTTTGTCTTGGCACTGAATATCAAATGCAAAAACCGACTGCCGAGCAATCTCAAACGGAAAATCCAGTGCCTCAAAACTGCCCAAAGCCGCCCCCGAGGGCAAGCTATCAAAGCTGTAGCGATGGTGCGTTGCTGTTTTGCTTTCTGTAAAAGGTAGCCCTGTCGCCAGCTCGACACGGCGGTGGTCGGCTTTTTCTTTAAAAAAGTCAAACGGCACGTCCAGATGCACTTGGCAGGCGGCGTCAGGCAGGTTTTCAACTTGCAATAACAAAGAACTAAAATTCCCAAAAATCCGCTCACTGTCCACATAAGCTGTTCTCACGGACAAATCATAACAATAAATCTCATAGCTTGCCTGTAGCATCTCTCCTTTTTTTGCGGTGAGTTGCCAGCGGTTTTTGGCGAGCTTTTCGGCACGTTTTTTTATGCCGTTCTCGCCTTGATAATGTACGACCGACACGTTTTTAGAAAATTCACGAATCAAATAACTGCCCGCAAGCCAAGTCGGTAGCCATAAAATCGGATTGTCTGTGGGGGCATCAAGCGTAAGGGTGGCTTTGACAAGGTGGCTATTATATTCAGAAAAATCAAGTACATAACTAATGGTCATAAAAAGTCCTTAATCTTGCGTATTAGATGGCATTAACCTTACTTGGTTTGGGCGTGACTGTCAAGCATTCGCTAGGCTTTTGGTTACTTTACTGTATTTTTGTAAGCAAAAACCGATTTTACGATTTTTCTTAAAAAAATTTGCTATAATAGCTCATCATTTACCCTAAATTAGGAAAAGCTATGACAACAATCGCTAACGATACCGTTGTACTATTTAACTACACCCTAACCAACGCCAAAGGCGAAACCCTAGACGCCTCACAAGGCACGCCATTGGCTTATTTGCACGGTCATCATAATATCATTCCAGGGCTAGAAAGCCAGCTGGCAGGCAAGTCTGTCGGTGACAAACTGGTGGTAACTGTTGCACCAGAAGATGCTTATGGTGAGTACCTAGCTGAAGCCGTTCAAGAAGTGCCGCGTGCCAATTTCCAAGGCGTTGATAACATCGAAGCGGGTATGCAATTTCAAACCCAAACTGAAGACGGTCATGTCATGCTTGTCACCGTAAAAGACGTAACAGATGATGTGGTCATTGTTGATGGGAATCACCCACTGGCAGGCGAGACTTTAACCTTTGATGTAGAGATTGTTGAAGTGCGTGCTGCGACCGCTGATGAAATCGCCCACGGTCATGCCCATGGTGCGGGCGGTCATCATCACTGATAGCTGAAAAAACCCCGAAAGACTGACTTTTGGGGTTTTCTTTTGTTGGTTTGGTGCTTTGGCGGAGCGTATTTTGTTGCATGTGCCTTAAAAGTTTATCAAATGTGCGGTGCATGCTGTGATGACGATGGAATATGTCTATAAAAATTTCATTAAAAATCAAATAGATAGATTTTTATATTAAAAAATCGAAATTTTTTTGTATTTTTTTCTTGACACCCCCCTCCCATTCCCCTATAATACGCACCCATCAAGCGAACAAGCCT
>JAUNEE010000052.1 GCA_030525705.1 Moraxella sp. | reverse complement strand
TGGCATTTGTGTGGGTATGGCACTTGTGGTGTGGGATATGCTGTTTTTGGAGAAAAAGCGGGCGGTGCAATGAGTAAAATAAGCCAAAACCAATTAACCATTACCACCCCAACTCTAGCCCATAAAACCGCCATTTTAAATTTCCGTCAAGAATTTAATGCCAAGTTTGATGAAATGCACGGCTCCAATGAATTAAATGCCTTTACCGATGGTGGATTTGTTGGTTGGTTAAATTATATTAACACCCCAAAGGGGACTGAGTGGTTTGAGTACTCAAAGGTGAGTGATGGTACTTATATTGCTTTATTAGAGGATAAAGTGGTGGGCATTATGCACTTGCGTTTTGAATTAAATGAGATTTTATTAGAGCGTGGCGGTCATCTTGGATATAGTACGCACCCTGATTTTTGGGGGCGGGGCATTGCAAGTTGTATGGTGAATTTTTCTAGAACTTTATTTAAAGAAAAAGGGCTTAATAAGATTTTAATCACTTGCTATGATGACAATCTTGCGTCTAAAACAGTGATTTTAAATAATGGCGGTGTTTTGGAAAATGCCATTCAAGCCAATGATAAAACCATTTGTCGTTATTGGATAACATTAGCCGATGAGTGACTTAAAAATTAAAACTTGTGATTAAAAATTATTCTTTGAAACCTAGTCATTGAATAAATTTCCCATAATGTAAATATGCATTGGTGGGTTTATTTAGAGAATTGAATGTGTCATTTCTACCATATTTTAACTTCGACCAAGAAAAAATCAATAATCGCTGAGGGTCTTTTTCTATGACCACGCCCCGCCCCAAAGTCGCTCAAATCCTGAAAAATCTGCCCAACCAAGCAGGTGTTTATAAAATGCTTGGTAAATCGGGTGAGATTTTATATGTTGGCAAAGCCAAGTCTTTGAAAAATCGGGTGTCTAGTTATTTTGTTAAAACCATCGACCACCCGAAAACCCGTGCCTTGGTGGAGCGGATTTGGGACATTGAGTTGATGTTAACTCGGGGCGAGACCGAGGCGCTGCTGCTTGAGCAGAATCTCATCAAAGAGCATCGCCCGCCTTATAATGTCATGCTGCGTGATGACAAATCCTATCTGTATGTCTATGTTTCTGTGGAGGATTTTCCGAGAATTGCTGTCGGGCGTGGCAAGGGTAATCACAAAGCAGGACGGTTTTTCGGTCCTTATCCTTCAGCAAGCAACGCCAAAGAAATTACCCTGCTTATCCAAAAAATGTTTCGTTTAAGAACATGCAGTAACCATGAGTTTAAAAGCCGAAAACGCCCATGCATGGAATATCAAATCAAGCGTTGCACCGCACCGTGCGTGGGGTTGATTAGCCCAAGTGACTATCAAGCAGATGTTAAGGACGCCTTGGTGTTTTTGGCGGGCGATACCCAAAAAGTCAAAGGCACGCTTGTTAAAAAAATGACCAAAGCGGCGGACGATTTGGATTTTGAGCAGGCGGCGTTTTATCGTGACCGCTTGGTGATGATTAACGAGATTGGGGCGAGGCAGGCGGTGTATCGCACGCATGGCGAGGCGGACGTCATGGCAATCGCCACAGGGGCAGGCGTGGAGTGCGTCCATGTGCTGACCGTGCGTGGTGGGCAGGTGCTGGGCGGTAAGAATTATGTGATTGATGATGTGGCGTTCGATGAAGACGAAGGGGAAAAACTGGCACGGTTTATTTTATCGTTTTATCGGGACGTCAGTCAGGATATTCCGCCTGAAATCATCGTTAGCGAGCCGTTGCCGAATGCGGCAGCGATAGAAGCGGTGCTTGGTGAGACCCAGAAAACCACCATCAAGCATAAGGTGCGTGAATACCGAAAAGAATGGCAATCGCTGGCTCAGATGAATGTGGCAAGCGCTCTAAAAAATCAGCTGGTGGATTATTATGAGCTAAAAGCCCGCTTTAATCTTTTGCGTGAGGTTTTGTCTGGTGTTTCTAAGCGCACCATTGACCGCATTGAGTGCTTTGATATCAGTCATACCATGGGTGAGATGGCCGTGGGGTCGTGCGTGGTCTTTGATGATGGCGGTGCTAGAAAACGGGACTACCGCCAGTATGCCATCAGCGGTATTACAGGTGGTGATGATTATGCTGCCATGCGTCAGGTTTTGACCCGCCGTTATAGCAAGCACCCTGTGCCTGAGCTTTTGCTTATCGATGGCGGAAAAGGACAGCTAAATGTCGCAAAAGACGTCTTAACCGAGCTTGGCAAGCTTGAGGAGACTTTGCTTGTGGGTGTGGCAAAGGGCGAGGGGCGGCGTGCAGGATTGGAGGTTTTGCATTTTATTGACCATGAGCCGATAGATTTGCCCCCAGATAGCAAGGCGTTGCACTTGATTATGCACATTCGGGACGAGGCACACCGCTTCGCCATTACCGCCCACCGCAAAAAACGGGACAAATCACGAGGGGCGTCTGTGCTTGAGGTTATTCCAAATCTTGGAGAAAAACGTCGCCGTGATTTATTGACGTATTTTGGGGGGATTGGGCAGCTTATCAGTGCCAGTGAGGAGGAGATTGCAGGCGTGAAAGGCATTGGAAAAACCTTGGCAAAAACCATCTATAAAGCCCTGCATGAATAAAGAAAACCAAGCTAACTGCTTGGTTTTCTTTTTTTAAGGGTAGTCAGTCGTCCTCTTTGGCGAGTTCTTCTTTTATGGCTTCCTTTAGCCATGTTTTTAGCTCTTCGGACAAATCGCTCAGATGCTCGCTTAATTTGTCATCGATGGCACGTTCAAGCACTGGCACAAGGGTAGCAGCTTTTTCTTCTTTGAGTTTTTGGGCGAGTTTTTTTAGGGTCTCAAGGTGGGCGGTCTGCAGATGTGTCAGTTTGCCTGCCAAATCAGGATTGGTAAAAGCGAAACTTTCTGTGCGAGTTTCTTCTTTTAATAGGGTCATGATGTCGTCCAGCTCATCATGAATGGCTTGTTTCATGGCAACAGGGCTGTCGAGCCAGCGTTGTTCGAATTTTTCTGATGGGGTGAATGACATAAAATATCCTTAAGCTTGCATGATTTGTCTATTTTAACACAAAAAATCCCAAAGGGCAGGGGGTCTTTTTAAAAAGCACCGTGGGCTAGGGCGTGGGGCGGTTCTCTAGAGCGGTGCTTTTTTTAAGTTGCCATGAGCCGTCTTCTGCTTTTAGGACAAATAGGGCTTTGATGTTGGCGTGTTCAGCAAGGGCAATGGCGTCCGTGGCAGGCAGGGCGGTGAGTGCGGTCGCCCAGCCATCCGCAAGGGCGGTGCTGTCATGAAGCACGGTGACGGACGGCACACCATCGGCGACAGGGTGAGCGGTGTGGGGGTTGATGGTGTGGCTGTAGCGGATACCGTTATATTCTAAGGTGTTTCGGTAGTTGCCGCTCGTTGCCATGTGGTCATCTGCCAGAGCGAGGGTGGTTAGGATTTTTCGGTTTTGGGCGGTGCTGCCTTCTTCTGGCGTGTCGATGGCGATTTGCCATGCTTTGCCTTGCGGATTTTTGCCAAGGGTGGCAATCTCACCCCCAATCTCCACCATGTAGGCGGTTGCTAAAAAGTCTTCTTTTAGGACATTGGCGATGACGTCTACCGCATAGCCTTTGGCAATGGCAGAAAAGTCAAGCTGGACACCTGCTGCGGTTTTTTGGAGCGTGTTGTCGGTGAGGGTGATTTTTTCTAGTCCGATGGTGTCACGAATGGCGGCGATTTCTGCTTCGGTTGGTGGGTTTTGTAGTCGCTCAACGCTCATGCTCGCCCCAAAGCCCCATAAGGAAACCAGTGGCATGACGGTCGGGTCGAACGCACCGTTTGAGGCGGTGTAGATGTTTTGGCTGTCTTGGAAGACTTGGATAAAGTCAGGGTCGATGGTGATTTTTTCATGAGCGTCCGCACGGTTGAATGCCATGATGATGGCGGTATCGTCATAGGTGGACATGCTTTTATTGATGGCGTTTAGACGTGCGTCAATGGCGGCTTGCACCGTTTCGGGCGAGACAGTAGAGGGCAAAAGCACGGTGATGTGATAGCTTGTCCCCATGGTCTGCCCGCTGATTTTTGTAAAGGCAGTATCAGGGCTATGGGTGGCGGCTGTTTCGTGCGGCTGGCAGGCGGTGACAACGCCCAAGCTTAGGGCAAGACACAAGGTTAGGGCGGTATTCTTAAAAAATGTAGGCATGATGGCTATTTAAAAAAGTCGGTAAAAAAGTATTTTAGCATAAAAGTGAGCTGGGTGCATGGGCGGTGCATTTTTCTGTTTTTTGACATAAAAAATCCGCCCAAGTCTTTGAGCGGATTTTCTTTTTTTTGGATTAACCACCGAAGTCATCAAGCAAGATGTTTTCATCTTCTACGCCCAAATCTTTGAGCATTTTGATGACCGCCGCATTCATCACAGGAGGTCCACACATATAGAACTCACAGTCTTCTGGGGCTGGGTGGTCTTTTAGATAGTTTTCATACAGAACATTGTGAATAAAGCCTGTATAGCCCTCCCAGTTGTCCTCTGGCATTGGGTCAGATAGAGCGACATTCCAAGTGAAGTTGGGGAACTCTTTGGCAAGTCCGTCATAGTCCTCCACATAGAACATCTCTCGTTTACTTCTAGCACCATACCAAAAGCTAATCTTGCGGTCGGATTTTAGGCGTTTTAATTGGTCAAAAATGTGCGAACGCATCGGTGCCATACCTGCACCCCCACCAATAAATACCATTTCGGCTTTGGTGTCTTTGGCAAAAAACTCGCCATACGGACCTGAGACGGTAATCTTATCCCCAGGTTTTAGGCTAAACACATAAGATGACATTTTACCAGGGGGGATACCCTCGCCGCCTCTTGGCGGTGGGCTGGCGATACGGATATTAAACTTGATGATACCCTTTTCTTCTGGGTAGTTCGCCATAGAATAAGCACGAATCACAGGCTCGGTTACCGTTGAAGTGTATTGCCATAAGTTAAACTTATCCCAATCCTCGTGATACTCTGGCTGAATGTCAAAATCCTTATAATGCACGGTGTGGGGCGGAGCTTCAAGCTGAACATAGCCCCCTGCACGAAACGGTACGACTTCGCCCTCTGGGATTTTTAAGGTCAATTCCTTAATAAAGGTTGCCACATTCTCGTTGGAGATGACTTCGCATTCCCATTTTTTCACATCAAAAAACTCAGGGTCAATCTCAATTTTCATATCTTGTTTGACCGCCACTTGGCACGCCAAACGCATACCGTCACGGATTTCGCCTTGGGTAAAATGGCTCTCTTCGGTTGGCAAAATGTCGCCACCGCCAGAGATGACCTTACAGCGACATTGACCGCACGAGCCACCGCCACCGCAAGCACTTGATAAGAAAATCCCTTCGCCTGCTAGGGTTTGCAATAGCTTACCACCTGCTTCAACCGAGATGTTATTATCAGGGTTGTCATTGACATTGATGGTAACATTGCCTGTATTTACAAGCCTTGCCCGTGCCATCAAGATGACCACTACAAGGCTCATAATGATGGCGACAAACATTCCCACGCCACCAAATAATAAACCAAATTCCATTGTATCCCCCCTTATAAGCTCATACCGCCAAAGGACATAAAGCCTAACGCCATCAGCCCTGCGGTAATAAAGGTAATGCCAACGCCACGCAAGGGAGCAGGCACATCAGAATATTTGAGCTTTTCACGAATGCCCGCCATTGCCACAATCGCCAAAGCCCAACCTAGCCCCGAGCTAAATCCATACACCACCGATTCAGCAAAGTTATAATCTCGCTCCACCATAAACAGTACGCCACCCATAATGGCACAGTTTACCGTAATCAGTGGCAAGAAAATACCCAAAGCGTTGTACAAGGCTGGCATAAACTTATCCATAAACATCTCAACGATTTGCACCGTTGCAGCGATAAGGGCAATGTAACTTAAAAAGCCCAAAAAGGATAAGTCCACATCAGGATAGCCCGCCCACGCCAATGCTCCGTCTTTTAACAGGTATTGATAAAGCAGGTTGTTTAAAGGCACGCAGATTGCCATGACAAAGGTAACGGCAATGCCAAGCCCCATTGCGGTAGAGACTTTTTTGGAAACGGCAATAAAGGTACACATACCAAAAAAGTAGGCAAGTGCCATATTTTGAATGAATACCGAAGTGATAAACAGACTGACAAATTCCATTAGTGGTGTCCCCCCTTAGAATTGGGCTTAATCACAAAGTCGGCTGGCTCTTGCAAACTCTTGTCTTTCATACGCAATAAAGCAATAAACAAAGCAATCACAAAGAACGCAGAAGGCGGAAGGAGCAATAAGCCGTTTGGCACATACCAGCCACCGTCCGTAACTTTTTGCAAAATTTGAATGTCAAACAGCGAACCATTGCCAAACAGCTCACGAATGACCGCCACCAAAAACAACAGCACCGAGTAGCCAAGACCGTTACCCAAGCCGTCCAAGAAACTTGGAATGGGCGGATTGCTCATTGCAAAGGCTTCGGCACGCCCCATTACGATACAGTTGGTGATAATCAGACCAATAAATACCGACAGAGATTTTGACACATCATAGACCACCGCTTTTAGCACTTGGTCTACAACAATTACAAGACTTGCGATGACCACCATTTGCACGATGATACGAATGCTTGACGGAATTTTATTTCGGATAAGTGAAATAAAAAAGCTAGAAAATGCCGTAACCAGAGTCAAAGCGATGCCCATCACCAGAGCGTTTTTGATGCTAATGGTTACCGCAAGGGCGGAGCAGATACCCAGTACTTGCACCGCAATTGGGTTGTTTTGGAAAATGGGCGTTACAATCAGTTTTTTATTATCCGACATCTTAACTCTCCTTGCCTGTGCTTGGATTGGCTTTTAAATTGTCCAAAAACGGCTTGTAGCCTTTGTCAGACAACCAAAACTGAATCATATTATTGACACCACTGCTGGTAATGGTTGCCCCTGTTACGCCGTCCACATAGTTGGGGTTCGGCTTGGGCGTACCTGCTTTTACCACGCCTGTTACGACTTTGTCGCCGTCATAGGCTTGTTTGTCCGTCCAAGTGGCACGCCATTTTGGGGTTTCAATCAACGCCCCAAGACCGGGGGTTTCTTTGTGCTGATAAAATGAAATGCCCTCAATGGTGTTCAAATCCTCACGCAAGGTCAAAAAGCCATAAATCTGACCCCACAGACCATTGCCGTTAATGGGTAGGACGACATTTTTAAGTTTGCCATTTTCATTGATAAGATAAACTTTCAAATACTGTGGCAACGCCCCAATTTGAGCAGGGTCATCGTCAAGGGGAATGTTAGTGCTTGGGTCTTTTTTGGCTTTTTCCACATCGTACGCCCCAACATCACTGATGCCTGCGGACTTTAACTCATCGTCTGTGGCAAATTTACCCGTTTTGGTGTCCACCAGTTTAATCTCAACATTCTCAAACATCTTTTGAGCGTCAGCAGGAGAATGCTTGGCGGGGTCAAATAGGTTTGCCGCCATTAGAATGTTTTTGTTGCGGTCAAGCTCAATGTTGGATAATTGCTTGGGCTTCATACTAATTGCCGCCGCCGACACCATTACCGAACACACCAAGCACAGTATCAAGGCGGTCATCATTGTGCTGATGTTGCTGTTGCCTTTTTTGGGCTTGTCTTGGCTGTTACGGCTTGCCTCTTTGTCGTTGGCATTTAGTGTCGCCTCGTCATTGGCGTTCTCGTCCGCTTTGACCTCGCTTGGCAAAGGGTCATTGGTCTGACCGCTTGGCGTAACCAAATCGCTGGATTTTACTTTATCAATATCATTTGACATAACGCATTCTCCGTGCTGTTTGGCGTTTGATGTTGGCCTGTGTTACAAAGTAATCAAACAAAGGTGCAAACAAGTTGGCAAACAAGATTGCCAGCATAATGCCCTCTGGGAACGCAGGGTTAATCACACGAATGACCACC
>JAUNEE010000051.1 GCA_030525705.1 Moraxella sp. | reverse complement strand
TGGCATTATTGATAACTTTGTTGTTGTTTTTCCATATTTTTCGCTTAATAACTTACTAAGATGAATTTAAATTATAAAAACTTTCCTAATAATACCGTCTTATCTTTAATTGCCCCTACCGCCAGCGGTAAAACCGATTTGGCGTTTAAGTTATTTGATACAGGGCGATTTGAGTTAATCTCTGTTGATAGTGCTTTGATTTATCAAGGTATGAATATCGGCACAGCAAAACCCACCAAAAACGAACTTTCTCATTATCCGCATTATTTGGTGAATATTATCAAGCCGACCGATACTTATAGCGTAGCGAATTTTATAAATGATGTTGAAAGATTGATTGAAAATATCCATCAGCGTGGCAAAATCCCTCTGCTGGTTGGCGGGACGATGATGTATTATATGGCATTGTTTGACGGCATTTCTGCTGTGCCAGAAACTTTAGCGTCAGTGCGTGAACACATTGCCAAGTGGCGGCAGGCAGAGGGCAATGCCGCCTTGTATGCTTATTTAAAGATGCATGACCCGAAAATTTGTGAAAAAATCACCGTGCATGACACCCAGCGTCTGACTCGTGCCGTCGAGGTGTATTGGCAGACAGGCGTGCCGATGAGTGTGCATCAAACCACGCCAAAAACTGCTTTAAGTCATGATACTAGGTGGCATTGGCAGGCATTGGCGGTGATGCCTGATAGGGCGTGGCTGCATGAGCGTATTGAGCGGCGACTTGAAATGATGTGGGCGGAGGGTTTTGTGAGTGAGGTACTAGAATTGATTGATAAATACCCTAGCTTGAGTGCGGATATGCCGTCTATGCGTTGTGTGGGTTATCGGCAGGTTTTGGATTTTTTGTTGTATCTTTCTGGCAAAGATGATGGTCAAGAAATCGCCCAAAAGTTAGGCGTGAATGTCAGCAATGTGGTGTGGTCTTGGTTAAAAATACAAAAAACCAACACAAAAAACACGCTCATGACACAATACGAAGCAGATGATACGAGAAAAGCTTGCCAAGTCATGAAAAATCAGGCATTATATGCAACTAGACAGCTTGCTAAACGCCAGTACACTTGGTTAAGACAGTTGTCTAATTTGGGCACGCCAACAATAACAGATGTATCGATTATTCCTAAAAATGTGACGATAACATCGTTTGATAGCATAAAAGAAGTAGAAAAGCATTTATTATAGACCCTAGCGTTTTACGTTTATTCCTATAACTACCGCTTGTTACCGTCCGCTGTCGGTTGGTTTTATTTTGGAGAAATTTTTATGTCAAAAGGGCAAACCTTGCAAGATCCATTTTTGAACGCACTGCGTAAAGACCGTATTCCAGTTTCTATTTTCCTTGTCAATGGCATTAAGCTACAAGGTCAAATTGAGTCTTTCGACCAATATGTGGTTTTATTAAAAAATACCGTTAGCCAGATGGTATATAAGCATGCCATTTCTACCATTGTACCCGCCAGAAATCCGCGTACTGCAGGAGATGCACCGACCACGGCAGGTTATCAGGGCACGCCAGTAGGTACAAGCTATCCGATGAGTAGCGGTACAGGCTTCGAGCGTTCTTATGACCGCACTGGCTTTAGCGGCAGTACACGTCAGGGCGGCTTTACTCGCACACCACCTGGCACGGGCTTTGAGCGTCAGTCGGGTTTTGAACGCAGTGGTTATCAAGGCGGACAGGGCTTCGAGCGTTCAGGTGGTTTTGAAAGCCGTGGTTTTGGCGGTGGCTTTGACCGCTCAAGCTATGAAGAGCGCGGCTTTGATGGCAAAAACTTCGAATCTCCAAATAAAAGCTTTGAGGCGAAAGGTTTTGATGCTAAAGCGTTTGGTGATGATGAGGAAGATTATAATACTTAATTTTGCATTAAAAACCCCAAGTAAATCCTTGGGGTTTTTATTTATTTAAAGCATTTTTTCCAAATCATTCATCATAATGCGTGCCCGTTGCAATACAAAGCCCATGGTGACTTTATTGCGGCAGACGAACACGCCGACATGATTTTGATTGCTTTGGCTGCGTAAAAAGATGTGAATGAGGTTTTCGCTGTTGACGATGATTTCTTGGAAGTATTTACGGGTGGAATTATCCTTTCTAAGTGATTTAAAGGTGTTTTCGATGGTATTGATGTTCTCACCCGAAAACAAATCTCCTGTGGCGGCAGCGACCAGCTCCAAGATGCTATTTGGGTGTTGGTCGGTGGTATGAACGCCCAATAGCGAACCTGTGCTAATATCCACATAGCCTGCGGCGACACATTGGTCGATTTCTTTGGTGGCGATTTTTAACGCGACATTAAGCTTGGACATGAAAGAAAATTCCTCAATGGGCTTATCTTAAATCTTAAGATTTAATTAAAAAATATTTAAATTGCTTGATGGCTTTTGATAAAAAACACAGGTTAATAAATAGAAATGGGAGATAAGTATAGTATTAACTTGAATTGAAGTTTAATTACAAGAAGCAACAAAAGCAGTGCTAATTTTATAAAAAAATATAACAAAATGATACATATTTTTTCAAAAATGGGGTTATTTGTATTATTTTTAATCAATATCTTAAAGATTATAAAGGTTTTTAAAATGGAAAGTTTATAAAAAATAAAGAATAGCTATATTCAAGAATTTATCTTTTAGAAAAACTTAAATAAAAAAGAATTTAAAAGATAAGAAGTGGGTGAAATATAAGTGAGTGAATATTCAGTAACGATTGTTTTTTGATTGGTATAAAATAAAAAAACCAAAGTACCGCTGTCAAGGGAAAAACCATGAACCAAAAAGTTCAAGGCGGGCAAATCGTTATTCCTAAAGGTTTCCTGATACATGAAAAGCGTGGCACTGTCAAAGCAGGGCTGACGCAATCCATGCAGGCCTACACAACAAAATAACCAATCATTGCCCTTTAGGTGTGATTATCGGCTCAGGTGTGACCTCAACTGGCGAATACTTCAGTCAGGCTTATTATACAGAAAAGGCGATGTTTTGTAAAATGGCTGTGCGATAATTTTTCTTTGATGCGGGGTGTAATTTTGTAGGTTTATAAAAAATTTTATGCTAGAATGTAACCATTTAGTTTTTTATGGAGTGCTTTTATGTCTACGGCAGATACGATAACAAATAAGAAAATTCCTCATGTGCTTGTGATTATGGACGGCGTGGGTATGCGTGCCGATACCAGAGACAACGCTTTTTTTAGTGCTAATAAGCCGAACCTAGATGAATTATTCGCCACCTGTCCGAATGGATTGATTTCCACCTCAGGGCTTGATGTGGGCTTGCCTGAGGGTCAGTTTGGTAACTCTGAAGTGGGGCATATGAACTTGGGGGCGGGGCGGATTTTGTACCAGGATTCTACTAAGATTAGTAAGGCTATTTTGGACGGCGATTTTTTCGACAATGCGGTGCTAACCAAAGCGATTGATGATACCATCAAAAATGAAGGGGCGGTGCAGGTCATGGGACTGTTGTCCGATGGGGGTGTCCATTCGCATGAAAATCATATTTATGCCGTATGCCGTTTGGCGTTAATGCGAGGGGCGGAGCAGGTGTTTGTCCATGCTTTTTTGGACGGACGAGACACCGCCCCAAAATCTGCCGAAACCTACATCAAACGCCTAGAAGATGAACTAGCTAAACTCAACCAAGAATTTTCAGGAACAGCCAAACTTGCCAGTCTTGTTGGGCGGTTTTTTGCGATGGATAGGGACAATCGTTGGGAGCGGGTGCAAAAAGCCTATGATTTATTGACCATTGCTAAGGCGGAATATGCCTTTGATGATGGCTTGACGGTGATTAAGCAAGCCTACGAGCGGGGCGAAACGGACGAATTTGTTGAACCGACCATCATTGATGACAATGGCGTGATTTGTGATAATGATGGCGTGGTGTTTGTCAATTTCCGTGCTGACCGTGCCAGAGAGTTATCCAATGCCTTTGTGCTGGGTGAGTTTGATGGTTTTGGGCGAAAATCTCACCCTGAATTATCCGCCTTTGTGACGATGACCAAATATTCCGACATTTTGGAAAATAACGCTAAGGTCAGCATTGCCTATAAGCCCACCTCTTTAAAAAATACGCTGGGCGAATATTTAGAAACACTGGGCAAAACTCAGCTTCGTATCGCTGAAACTGAAAAATACCCACACGTTAGCTTTTTCTTTAGTGGGGGGCGAGAAGAGCTGTATCAAGGCGAAGAGCGGATTTTGGTGGCAAGCCCAAAGGTTAAAACCTATGATGAGAAACCCGAAATGTCCGCCCCTGAAGTAACCCAAAAGGTAGTGGAAGCCATTCGTTCTGGCAAGTTTGATGTGGTGATTATCAATTATGCCAATGGCGATATGGTGGGGCATACAGGCGTCTTTGAGGCGGCGGTTAAGGCGGTGGAAGCTGTGGATGCTGGTGTGGGCGAGATTGTCAAAGCGGTGCAAGAGATGGGTGGACACGCCTTGATTACTGCTGACCATGGCAACTGTGAACAAATGTTCGACTACGAAACGGGGCAAGTGCATACCCAGCACACCACCGAGCTTGTGCCGTTTATTTATGTGGGTGATAAGAAAGTGAATGTTCGCAGTGGTGGCAGGTTGTGCGATGTTGCTCCAACTTTGCTGGCGTTGATGGGCGTGGACAAGCCTGCCGAGATGGGCGGCGAAAGTTTGCTTGAGTTTTCTGCGTAATGTGCGTCAATAAAATGGCAAATCGACAACCGTGGTTGATTATAACAGGAGTGTGCTGTGCTTGATTTTCCTTTTTGTCCAAAAGCACCAAAACTAAAAATTTTATCATCTTTGGGTGGGTGTGCTCGGCTTGCCAAAGGGGCGATTCCGTGTTTAATGGCAGTGGTTATGCTCCTGTCGGCAAGTCATGCCAAAGCTAACGGTGTGGCACAGGAGGGTTTGCGCTTGGCGGTGCTAGACGCGGAGAATGTCCGTGAGGAGCTTGCCTCACCTGCAGATGTGGATTATGAACTTTTGGAGACAGCACCAAGCCTTGGCAATCTAGGTAGTCATGTGCCGCTTGGTGCGGTATCGCCCGATACGCTGCGTACCTTTGTGAGCGTGGTGGATTTGGTACGTACCAAATATGCAGGGAGTGTCGATGACGAAACTCTGTTTCGAAATGCGATGAGTGGTATGCTGTCACAGCTGGACGGTCATGCAGAGTTTTTGGACGAACAGGCATTTAGAAACCTGCAAGCCTTTACGGAAGGAAGCGTTGCTCATGTTGGCTTGACGGTGCAGTTTGATGTTACTGAGGGTCAATGGGTGGTGAATGCCGTAGCAAGGCAATCCTCGGCAGAGATGATGGGCATACGGCAGGGCGATTATGTGTATCAGATTGGGGATAAAAAACTCACAGAAAGTCATACGGAAAATGACGTCATTCAGTTGCTTTCTGGCATTGCGGGGACACAGCTTGACGTGGTGGTATCTGAAGCGGGGCGTAATAAGCGTACAGTAAAATTACAACGCACCACGCAGTCTGAAGAGAAGCTTGATGTGATGGTTTACGATGAGATTGCCATTGTAAAACTGCCTATCTTTACTGACCGCACTCGCAGTGACCTCACTGAGGCTTTGGCACGGGTTAGCGAGCCGATTCGGGGCATGATTTTAGATGTGCGAAATAACCCTGGGGGTGTGCTATCTTCTGCGATTAGCGTGGCTTCTTTGTTTAATGCGGATACGCCCGTGGTGCAGATTGTCGAAAAAGAGGACAAGGTAGTGCAGACTTTATCCACAGCAAATCATGCGGTCTTGGACGCTATGCCTGTCATTGTCCTACAAAACCGTTATTCTGCCTCGGCGGCGGAGATTCTTGCCCAAGCCTTAAAAGCGGATAAAGAGGCGGTGGTGGTTGGTGAAACCAGCTATGGCAAAGGCTCGATTCAGTCGATTATCCCTTTGGGCAATAACGAAGCGATAAAGCTGACCACTGCTCATTACATCACGCCTACAGGCGAGGCGATTGATGGTGTGGGTGTTAAACCCGATGTGGTGATTGATTATAAAAACCCCGATTGGTTCGAGGCTGTGCATAAGTTGATGCAAGATTATAAACTGCCTGCAGGGGTGATAATTTCTTTGCCAGCGGATTATTAGTGTAGGGGGGTGCTTTGGCGGGCGAAGCTTGACAAGACAAACAAATATTAAGCGGTGTTTAAATAAAAAATTAGCACAGCTAAATTTAATGAAATCGACTGGCGTCAATCGGAAGACCAAGCATAAGTCCATTCAAGCCAGAAGCAGTTCCATAAAAGGCCAAGCACTGTGATTTGGCTTTTTTATTTTTGGATTAAAGTTTGATTTTGTCTTTTAGTAAAAATTCCATCAAGGCTTTTTGGGCGTGCAGGCGGTTTTCTGCCTCGTCCCAGACCACGGAGCGTGGGTCATCTAGCATATTATGGCTAATCTCTTCCCCACGGTGTGCAGGCAGGCAGTGCATAAATAGGGCGTCTGGGTTGGCTTTATCCATCATCGAGGGGCTAACTTGGTAGCGTGAAAAGCGTCTGGCGCGGGTAAGTTGTTCGCTTTCTTGCCCCATGCTTGCCCAAACGTCTGTCGCCACAAGGTGTGCGCCTTTTACGGCTTCTTGTGGGTCTTCGATGTAGCTGACGCAGTGCTTGTATTTTTTCATCAGCTCGACATTCGGCTCAAAACCGTACGGGGCGGTAATTCTAAGCTCAAAGCCGAACTGATGCGCCGCTAAAATGTATGAAGTGCACATATTGTTGCCGTCACCCACCCAAGTCACCGTTTTTCCGCTAATATCGCCTCGGTGTTCATAAAAGGTTTGCATGTCCGCCAAAAGCTGACAGGGGTGAAAATCATCAGTCAAAGCGTTGATAACGGGCACGGAAGAATACTCAGCGAAACGCTCCAAGCCTGCATGAGAGAAGGTTCTAATCATGATGATGTCGACCATGCTTGAGATGACACGGGCGGAATCCTCAATCGGCTCGCCCCGCCCAAGCTGCGTGTCCTTTGGTGATAAAAAAATCGCTTGTCCGCCGAACTGCCCCATACCTGCCTCAAAAGAAATGCGGGTTCTGGTGGAGGATTTCTCAAAAATCATGCCCAAAGTCCGCCCGACAAAAGGGCGGTAAATCTCGCCTGCGTGCTGCATTTTCCGAAGTTCGCTCCCTCGCTTGATGAGAGTTTTGAGTTCATCAGGAGTTAAATTTAGCAGATTAAGCAGATGACGGGGCATAAACTGTCCTTTGGGGTCGTTGATTATCTAAAAATACAAGCAGCTAGTATAGCAAAGCTTGTTTTTTTTTGCTAGGCGTGATGGTGTCAATTTGGGCGGTGCGAGTACGGACGGGATTTTTTGTTTTTTAAGGCTGAGTGTTTCATAAAAATTTATACAAAAACAAAAATAGCTTTACAAAAAGCACACCTTAGCGTATCTTATGAGAGATTTTATCATGGAAAGCGATAAACAGACCTGCGCCGATGTGTCTTCGGTGTAACTTTTTTTCCATAAAATAAAAGGTGATTTTATGCTATGGTTTTTCTTTTGTATCGCCGTGCTGTTGCAGGCTACTTTATTTATGGCAAGGTGATTGAAAAAATCTTTGTCATTAACCCCAACAAAAACACCCCTGCCTACACAATGGCGGACGGCGTGGACTATGTGCCGATGAGCAAGGGCAAGATTTGGCTCATTCAGCTTTTAAACATTGCAGGTACAGGTCCTATCTTTGGCCCTATCTTGGGGGCGTTGTACGGTCCTGTGGCGATGCTGTGGATTGTCATCGGCTGTATTTTTGCAGGGGCGGTACACGATTATATGTGCGGTATGCTTTCGGTCAGAAATGGCGGTGCGTCTATGCCGTATCTGTCTGGCAAGTATCTTGGGGCGGGCGTTAAGCATTTTGTGAATTTGATTGCGGTGGTGCTGCTGCTCTTGGTGGGCGTGGTCTTTGTGGCAAGCCCTGCCAAGCTGATGAGTGTTATTACCCTTGATGTCTTTGGTGGTGGGACGATTTCGGTGGACAATGCTGAAGCGGTCGGAGCTGCCACTGCCGAAAGTGCCAAAACCGCCTTTGGGCTTGGCGAAGCATCCATTCTAGCCATTTGGACGGGGATTATCTTTCTTTATTATATCATCGCTACCTTACTACCCATTGACAAGATTATTGGGCGAGTGTATCCGTTCTTTGGCGGACTTTTGCTCTTTATGTCTTTGGGTATGACTTATGGATTGGTCAAAAGCCATTTTAGTGCCGATACATTGGGCTACGACATTCGCTTTTTTGGCTCTATGGGTGGTTTGACCGTTGAAAGCTTTTTTCAAAACTTACAACCTAAGGGTGATTTGCCCATTTGGCCGTTGATCTTTTTGACCATTACTTGTGGGGCATTATCAGGCTTTCACGCCACACAAACACCAC
>JAUNEE010000050.1 GCA_030525705.1 Moraxella sp. | reverse complement strand
GGTTAAATACAAAACCCGACCGTCTTTTTGCATCACTCGGCAATGCTCCAAATAATAAAGATTGGCTCGTTTGGAATGCAAAATGGCTTTGAGTTCGGTGGGTTTGAGAATGTCCATTTTTTACCTATCAATTGAATTGATAGGAAAAATTAAAGCACAATAAACAATGCTTGTCAAGCTCAATTTGAATTTTAAATAAGAATGTTTTATAATCATCATTGTGGCGAATGATGAATTTACCCTTTATTTTTAACACTATTTAAAAACTTAATAAAATCAATGGCTTATAAATAGTCAAAAAATCATTGGTATTTTTGGCAAAAAGGGTTGTCAGACCTTGATTTTACTGATTATTTTTTGTAAAATATCTACTCTTACACCGCATAGGTGGCTTAGAAATCGTTGGTTTTGGATTGATATACACTAAGCGACTCTTACACCGCACAGGTGGCTTAGAAAACTTCCTCCTATTCCTGAACTAGTTTTATCATCCTCTTACACCGCATAGGTGGATTAGAAAAATAAAAAACCCACTCGGCTTGAGTGGGCTTGGGCAGCGATTAAAATATAATAATCAATATACCTAGAATAATTATAATAGACCAGATGGCAAATGTTATCTGACTATTATTTTTAGTAACTTGTTTGGCGATATATTCTAAATGCTCATTGATAAACTCTCGTCTTTCTTGGTCTGAGGCATATTTATCATCTTTGGGTGGCGTTTTAAAATAACATTCCACGTCCAACCAATAATCTTTTCTTTCTTTGCCTGAAAAATCAAACAATATCTCATCAGGACTTTCTACAGGGTGTATCTTTTGTTTTGCTCCCAAAGCCCAATCATGGGGACTGTCGGGTGCTTTTCTCATAAATTCTAAGTCGATGACACCCTCTTTAAAGTGAACAGAGTTGACTAGGGCGATAAATGCCGCACTATCTAAAAAACACTGTATGTGCAATGCGCCGTCCATAATTGCAAAAAAAGTGTGCTTATATTTTATGTCATTGGCATTTTGTGCCAATGTGAAATTTATCTCAATATAACTGGCGGTTTCCAGCTCATCATCGGTTTTTATGCCGATACTATGCACGCCGAGCATGTCATATACACCACCCTCAAAGATAATTGCTGACCATCTTTGCATGGATTTGTCTTCGTCTTTATGGTCGCTTTGCTCGAACCACGCCTGATTGCTTGTGCGTAACGTTTTTAACTTAATATCGGCTTTTTTAGTGTTAATCCGAATTCCCATGATGATATTCCCATTGCCCAAAATAGGGATATCATAACAAACTTTTACAAAAGGGCAAGTATTTTTATTCGCTGCCGAACGCCTGTGGCAACAACCGCTTTAAGCTTTCGCCTTGCACAAAAGACGGGCGTCTTACACCGCATAGGTGGCTTAGAAATTATGGTGCAAAACTCGCAAGTATTTAATCATTGTCTTATACCGCACAGCTAATTTATTGGTTATATAAAACGTGAAAAAAACAGCCATGGCAAAATGACCGTTTTTGTTTGTTTATGGGCTGTTTAACTTTCAAGCCTTCTCACCACCAAACACCCATTTGTTCCGCCAAAGCCAAAGCTATTGGTCAAAATGGTGTTTAGTTTCACTTCCCGAGCAGTCGTTACAATATCAAAACCCTCCGCCCCAGCGTCCAGATTTTCAATGTTAATGCTTGGTGCGATAAAGTCACTATTTAGCATAACTAAACAATAAATCAGCTCTTGCACACCCACCGCCCCCAAGCTATGCCCTGTCATTGACTTGGTGGAGCTAATCGCATAATTTTTATGCCCAAACGCCGTCTCAATCGCCTTTAATTCGGTAATATCGCCAAGCGGGGTACTCGTGCCGTGCGTGTTGATATAGTCCACCGTGTCAAGTCCTGCTTGGGCTAGAGCGATTTTCATACAACGAGTCGCCCCTTCGCCACTTGGGGCAACCATTTCCACCCCGTCTGATGTCGCCCCATAGCCGACAATCTCCGCCAAAATGTTCGCCCCACGAGCCACCGCATTGTCAAGGCTTTCCACCACGACCATTCCACCACCGCCTGCAATCACAAAGCCGTCCCTATCCTTATCATAAGGACGGCTTGCCTTGTTTGGCGTGTCGTTAAACTTGGTACTCATCGCCCCCATACCATCAAACATACACGACTGCGTCCAATCTTCGGCTTCGCCCCCGCCCGCTAGCACAATGTCCGCCTTGCCAAGCTGTATCAGCTCAAAAGCGTGTCCCACACAATGCGTACTGGTGGCACAGGCGGACGAGATTGAATACGAAATGCCGTGAATTTTTAGCCCTGTGGCAAGCGTTGCCGACACGCTACTACCCATTGTCTTTGGCACACTCATCGCCCCTACGCCCCGCAAGCCCTTTTCACGCATAGCGTCCACCGCCGTCATCACATCAGCTGTGCTTGCTCCGCCAGAGCCTGCAACAAGGGCGACACGAGGATTGTGGGCGACATCATCAGGGCTAAGGTTGGCTTGCTTGAGGGCGGATAAGGCGGACAAATACGCATAAAGGCTTGCGTCCGACATAAAGCGTTTTAATTTGCGGTCAATCGCACCCGTGTCTAAGCTGTCTTTATCAATAGACCCTGCCACGCAGGATTTAAAGCCTTTGTCGGCATAAGTTTGGTTAAAGGCAATGCCAGAAATGCCGTTTTTTAGGCTGTGCGTAACCGTTTGCAAATCATTGCCAATGCTACTGACAATGCCCATACCTGTGATGACAACTCGTTTCATAAAAATTCCTTAAGTGAATGATTGTTCTATTTTAGTGTAACAAAAATAGGGCAAAAAATCCATGCAATTTTATTGTAAAGGTTTGTGTTGTAGTTTGGTTAAAATATTGCCAAAAAAATAACAATTCGCTCATACAAATTTGCACACAAAGCCTAATAAATGGTTTATTATAAATTTACTTAAAGTTTTGAATTGATAATGGAGTAAACAATGAGCGTAAAACAACACACCCCAAAAGACAGCGTTTTAAATGATGAGAGCTTGGGCATTGATGTGCATTCTGATGAAGTGGAGGTTTTGGCGGAGCACGTGGATTTGTCAAACAAAGCCGTGCTTGATGTAGCGGTGATTAAAAATACCGCACAAAGTAGCGATGATGCCAGTCAAACAGACGCCCTAAAAGCCGCCGCTGAGGAAAAGCTGGCGGATACCAAAGCGGCTTTGGAAAAAAAGGGCGAAGCATTGAAAGAAGCGGCAGACATCTTAAAAGATGAGCTGTCAGAAAAAGCGACAACGGCTCAAGAGGGTATTGCTGACACCAAAGAGACGCTGGCAGATGAAGTTGCCGACACCAAAGAGGCGGTTGTAGAAAAAATAGACACGTTAAAAGAGACTGCCCAAGAAAAAAGCGATGAATTAAAAGACGCTGCCCAGTCCTTAAAAGACACCGCCATGGAGCAGGGGGCGGAAAAACTGGACGCCTTAAAAGACAAAGCCGCTGAGATTAAAGATGCCCTTAGCCAAAAAGCCCAAGCCCTAAAAGAGAATGCAGAGGGACTGGTGGGCGAGCTAAAAGAAAAGGTGCAGGGCGTTGCAGACGAGACGAGTGCCAAAACAGACGAGATAATCGAGGGAGCAAAAGGCAAATTTGCAGAAACCAAAGACAAGTTCACCGAGACCAAAGATAAGCTTGTCGAAAGCGTGAGCGATACCAAGGCAGCCGCCACAGAAAAAGCGGACGCCTTAAAGGCACAGGGTGAGGCACGGTTTGAGGCGGGCTTAAGTGGCTTGCGTGAGAGTGGCGAGGAGTTAAAAACCAAAGCAGAAACCCTAGTAGAAACCACCAAGGCAAGCCTTCAAGAGACAAGCGACACCTTGCAAGCAAGCCTTCAAGAAAACAAAGAAGCTTTATCCACTCGCTTGGAAGCGGTCACCGCAGAAGCGGCAGCTTATCAGAGTCATGCTTCGGGCGTTTTGGGTAAGCTTGGGGCGATTGGGGCGTATGCCGCTTCCTTGTACGCCACCAAGTCACGCACGCATACGGCGGTGGATTTGAGCCGTGAGGATTTTGGTGAAGATGTGTTCCGCCGTCAAAGTAGCCAAATCGGGCGTGAGCTGTTTGGGGCGAAGGGCGTGACCGCAGGCAATCTTGTCAATAAGTTCATGCCTGATAATAAAATCAACGCCCTAAGTGACGCCATCTACGGCAAAGTGGCGAACTGGGCCGAGACTTGGGCGAAAAAAGAGTTAGGAAAAGACAGTCGTTTTTCACAGCTTGACACTTTGTCTGACTTTGAGCGTGAGTGTTTGGCGGACGATATCAGCAACCAAAACCGTGCTTTGGCAACACTGGGCGGCGTGACAGGCTTGATGGGCTTAAAAGGCGTCATCGTGGATACGGCGTGGCTTTTAATGGTGTCTTTAAAGAGCGTTTATCAGTTGTCATTGGTTTATGGCAAGCCTTTGACGGGCAAGGCAGGCGTGAAGCTGGCTTATGGGATTTTGTCGGCGTGTGACTTGGATAAACTTCAAGAAAAGCAGGTCATCATGACGGCACTTGCCCTAGGCGATACAGTGCTAAAAAACGCTCAAAGTACAGGGCTGGCTGATGAGCTAAAAAAATTGGGTGATAAATACCAAAACCGCAGCTACGCTAAGCAGTTGGACGAGCTGAGTAAATATGTCGATTTGGACAAATTTAACCCCAAGTGGCTGCATTACGTCTTGCCCATCGGTTCAAGTGTGGTATCGGCGCATTATAATAATGAGCTGATTGAAGAGGTGCTGGGTGTGGCACG
Organism: Moraxella sp.; assembly: GCA_030525705.1. GTDB lineage: Bacteria > Pseudomonadota > Gammaproteobacteria > Pseudomonadales > Moraxellaceae > Moraxella. Next base: position 3,668 of record JAUNEE010000050.1, on the reverse strand, counting down.
AGCGACTTTTTCTGAAAAAACGCCTTTAGCACACTTAGAGGACCAGTCGCAAGCAGGAAAACTCAACTAAAATCACACTTAGTGCTTGAAATTTTTTAGATTAACGCCTATAATGTAGTGTCCTAAAAATAGGATATCTGCGTTATGGGCGTTTTTCATGACGCATTTGTTAATTATCAACGGGAGAAATTGCCAATGGCAACCACAAACCAGCTAATCCGCAAGGGTCGCAAAACCATCAAGGAAAAGTCAAAAGTTCCTGCGTTGCAAGCGTGCCCACAGCGTCGTGGCGTGTGTACTCGTGTATATACCACCACACCAAAAAAACCTAACTCAGCCATGCGTAAAGTATGCCGTGTGCGTTTGACTTCTGGTTATGAAGTATCAAGCTACATCGGCGGTGAAGGTCACAACCTTCAAGAGCATAGCGTTGTGCTAATCCGTGGCGGTCGTGTAAAAGACCTACCAGGTGTACGTTACCACACCGTACGTGGTGCACTTGACTGTGCGGGCGTTAAAGACCGTAAACAAGGTCGTTCTAAGTATGGTGCTAAGCGTCCTAAGGCATAAGCCTAAGTCGCAAAAACATTAAATATTGAGTGCATGGCTTGTGAGAATGTGTGTTAATCAAATCCATGCCACAAATCATGCAGTAAGGCTGGCGAGTGCCAAAAGCCACTGCCAGAGTTACCCTGAAGATTAAGGAACTGTTATGCCAAGACGTCGTATCGTCGCTGCCCGTGAAATTCTACCAGACCCAAAATTCGGCAGCCAAACCATCGCTAAATTCATCAACCACGTGATGGTTGATGGTAAAAAATCTGTCGCTGAGAAAATCGTTTATGGTGCGCTAGAAACTGTTGCTGCCAAGCGTAATATCGAAGACCCAGTCGCTTTCTTTGAAGAAGTGCTAGAGAACGTTCGCCCAACGGTTGAAGTAAAAGCTCGCCGTGTCGGTGGTGCAACCTACCAAGTGCCTATGGAAGTACGCCCTTCCCGTCGTACCGCTTTGGCAATGCGTTGGTTGGCTGATGCTGCTGCCAAGCGTTCTGAAAAATCAATGGCTTTGCGTCTAGCAGGCGAATTGGTAGATGCTTCTGAAGGCAAAGGCGCCGCCATCAAGAAACGTGATGACGTTCACCGTATGGCTGATGCGAACAAAGCGTTCTCGCATTACCGTTTCTAATTTATTAAAAGCTAACTTATTGAAAAGAGTGCTTTTTATAAGTTTTAAACAAGGGATTGCGAGTGAAAAAACTTGCAATCCTGTCATTGTTTAAGTTGCGTTAAAAAACTTAAACGCCCATTTTCATAAAAAATCGGAAAAAGAGATTATGGCTCGTAAGACCCCACTCAATAGATACCGTAACATCGGTATTTCTGCGCACATTGACGCAGGTAAAACTACCACTTCTGAGCGTATCTTGTTCTACACGGGAAAAAACCACAAGTTGGGCGAAGTGCATGAAGGCGCTGCGACCATGGACTGGATGGAGCAAGAGCAAGAGCGTGGTATCACCATTACGTCTGCTGCGACCACCGCTTTTTGGTCAGGTATGTCAAACCAGTTCCCAGAACACCAAATCAACCTAATTGACACCCCCGGTCACGTTGACTTTACCATTGAAGTTGAGCGTTCTATGCGTGTTCTTGACGGTGCGTGCATGGTGTACTGTGCGGTTGGTGGTGTACAGCCTCAGTCTGAGACTGTATGGCGTCAAGCTAATAAATATAAAGTGCCACGTCTTGCCTTTGTAAACAAAATGGACCGTACTGGTGCAGACTTCTTCCGTGTGGTTGACCAAGTAAAACAACGTCTTGGCGGCAACCCTGTGCCAATCGTTGTGCCAATCGGTGCTGAAGATACCTTTGAAGGCGTTATCGACCTACTAGAAATGAAATCGATCATTTGGGACGAGCCATCACAAGGTATGAAGTTCGAATACGGTGAAATCCCTGCCGAGCTTGCTGACACTGCGGCCGAATGGCGTAACAACATGGTAGAAGCGGCTGCCGAAAGCTCAGAAGAGCTAATGGACAAGTACCTAGATGAAGGCGATTTGTCTCGTGAAGACATCGTAGCGGGCTTGCGTGCACGTACTTTGGCAGGTGAAATTCAGCCAATGCTATGCGGTACTGCGTTTAAGAACAAAGGCGTACAGCGTATGCTTGATGCGGTTATCGAGTTCTTGCCAGCACCAAACGATGTTGAAGACATTAAAGGTATCCTAGACGACAAAGACGAAACCGAAGCCACTCGTAAATCATCTGATGATGAGCCATTTGCTGCTCTTGCGTTCAAAATCATGAACGACAAATATGTGGGTAACTTGACATTCGTTCGTGTGTATTCTGGTGTTGCCAAACAAGGCGACAGCGTGTACAACCCTGTAAAAGGCAAAAAAGAGCGTATTGGTCGTATCGTTGAAATGCACGCTAACAGCCAAAAAGAAGTGGAAGAAGTACGTGCAGGCGACATCGTGGCGTTCGTTGGTCTTAAAGATGTTACCACAGGCGATACTCTGTGCGATAATGACAATGTGATTACACTTGAGCGTATGGAATTCCCAGAGCCAGTAATTAGCTTGGCGGTTGAGCCTAAGACTAAGGCTGACCAAGAGAAGATGTCTATTGCTTTGAACCGTTTGGCAAAAGAAGACCCGTCATTCCGTGTTCGCACTGACGAAGAATCAGGTCAAACCATCATCTCTGGTATGGGTGAATTGCACCTTGACATCTTGGTTGACCGTATGAAGCGTGAGTTCGGCGTAGAAGCTAACATCGGTGCGCCACAAGTTGCTTATCGTGAAACCATTCGTTCGAGTGTTGAAGTGGAAGGTAAGTTCGTACGTCAAACAGGTGGTCGTGGTAAGTTCGGTCACGTATGGCTACGCTTAGAGCCACTTGCGGCAGACAGCGAAGTAGAATACGAATTCGCTGAAGAAATCGTTGGTGGTGTGGTTCCAAAAGAATACCACGCTGCTGTAGACAAAGGCATCCAAGAGCGTATGAAAAACGGCGTTCTAGCAGGTTATCCTGTGGTGGGCGTAAAAGCAACCTTGTACGATGGTTCTTACCATGACGTTGACTCTGACGAGTTGTCATTTAAGATGGCAGGTTCTATGGCGTTCAAAAAAGGCTTCTTGCAAGCAAATCCTGCTTTGCTTGAGCCTATCATGAAAGTTGTCGTTGAAACCCCAGAAGACTACATGGGCGACATCATGGGCGACTTGAACCGTCGTCGTGGTGCAGTACAAGGTATGGTAGATTTGTTCGGTGGCGTTAAAGAAATCACCGCTGAAGTACCCCTATCAGAAATGTTCGGCTATGCCACCCAAATGCGTTCTATGTCTCAAGGTCGTGCGACTTACTCGATGGAATTCGCTAAGTACCAAGAAACACCGAAGAACGTTGCTGATGAAATCATCAAGAAATTCACTGCCAAAGATGACGACGAGTAATCTTTTGGATAATTTCTAAAAAATAGACAATGGACGACTTGAAAAATTCGTTCATTGTCGCTATTTAAGATGAACTATTTAGCTTATGGGCTAAATTAAGTTTGTTTATTCACTTTTGATTAACTGTTTAATCAATTTTAAAGGAAATATATCATGGCCAAAGCCAAATTTGAACGTAACAAACCGCACGTTAACGTCGGCACCATC
>JAUNEE010000049.1 GCA_030525705.1 Moraxella sp. | reverse complement strand
ATGGCAGGGGTAGCTGGACTCGAACCAACGGATGTCAGGATCAAAACCTGATGCCTTACCAACTTGGCGATACCCCTGTATAGGCGGAAAATTATACCAAAATTTTTTTACTTTGCAAGCTTTTTTTGTGTGATAAATAAAAAAATCACGGGGATTGGTTGATTTTTTATGAGTTTGGTTGAAAATTGAGCAATTTTTCCTCTTGGGTGTTATTGACTGGTGGCGATGTGGCTTGGGCAGGGGGCGTTTTTTTGCCATTGGGCAAGCGTGACGGCGTCCAGCGTGTCAGGTAAGGGTAAAAATACCGTACTGCCTGTGCCTGTTAGTCGTGGCGTGGTCTGGGTGTGGGGGGCGAGCGTGGCAAGGTAGCTAAGTGCGTCTGTGATGGCAGGGCTGTCTTTTGCGATGTCCTCAAAGGCATTATAAAAAGGTGGCGTCAGGCGGTCTAAAAAGCCCGAGCCATCAAGCAAAGTGTGTGGCAAGTGGGGGCTGTCTTTTTTTAGGCGGTCATCAGAGAAAAAACGCACGGTGGCATTATGCACGTCAGGCAAAAGCAGTAGGAAGCGGCGTTTTTCTAGGGTGATGGGGTGTAGCTGCTCGCCTTTGCCCTCAGCGATGGCGTAGGGGTGGTCAAGTAAAAAAAATGGCACGTCCGCCCCAAGACTTGCCCCAAGCGTGATGAGTGCCTCGGTGTCAAGGCAGGTTTGCCAAAGCTGGTTTAGGGTGCTAAGTGTGGTGGCGGCATTTGATGAACCGCCACCAAGCCCTGCTCCTGTTGGCAGGCGTTTTTCTAAAGCGATGTTGACAGAAAAAGGCGTGCCGATGCCTGTTTTTTCGCTGTATTTGGCAAGGGCAAAGGCGGCTTTTGTGATGAGATTGTCCGTTGGTGTGTCGGTCAGTCCGTCCGCCCCTGTGAGCGTGACCAGTGCGTCACCGTGTAGGGCGGGAGAGAAGCTTAATGTGTCGTGCCAGTCTAAGCGACAAAAGACGCTTTGGAGGTTGTGGTAGCCATCAGGACGCTTGCCTGTGATGTGTAAAAACAGGTTGAGCTTGGCGTGGGATTTGACACAAAGGGTCGAGTTTGGCGGAATGTGCGTCATTTTTTAAGCGTTACTGTGCCACAATGGTCATGACAACCCGATGTCCATCGCTGTGCGTGATACGCAGACGGCTTGGGGTGGCGTTGGTGTTGTATTCAAAGTGGGCTGTCCAGTCGCCGTTTTCTGTGCGGGTTAGGCGGTTTTGGGGGTCGTATTCGCTGTTTTTGTCGCCTGTGGCATGACGCCCTGCTATCCAGTAGGGCAAATGCGATACGGGGGCTTGCCAGCCTGTTGCTTGCTTTAAAAGGTCTTCTGGGTTGTCGGCACGGATTTCCCCTGTTTTTTCACTGTTTAGGGTGGCGGTTGTGCCGTTGTAGCGAATGCTGGTCGCCCCGATGCCCAAAGCCCCCGTTAAATCAATGGCGAAACGCTCCTCTTCTTGACCCCATGCATAAAAGGCACTGCCTGCTTGGGTGCTGCCGTCTTTGACGGTGGTGACACCGATTTTGCCCGTCACAGAGAATTTTAGGGGGGCGTTTTGGTCTTGGGTGAGGTCTGTGGTGAACGTGCTGTGGGGCTTTGGCAGGCTTTGGCAAGCAGTCAAGATACAGCAGGCGACAAGGGTGCTAAGTAGGGTTTTTGGGAAATTTGGCATAATTTATCCGTTGGGTTAAAGGGAGGTGCTTTGGACGGTTTCTGGGCTAGCGTCTGTGACGTTGCTGTCTGAAGCATCATCTGGGGTGTTTTGGCTGTTGGTATTGCCGAAACGGGCGGTCAAATCCGCTAAAAGCTCGCTGACTTTGACAAAGTTGCCAAGCCCTTGGTAAGCTCGTAACAGCACAATGCCTACCTGAAAATCAGGCGACAGCTCATAAGGCACTTCCAGTGCGTCTATCACCGCTTGGTAGTTTTGTTTGTTTAGGTCATACTGAGCGAGCAGTAATAACGCTGACAGTTGCAGACGGCTGTCGTAGTCGAAGCTGTCAGCAGGCAAGACGCTGATTTCTTGGGCGGTGGCGAGGCTTTGTGCGTCATCAGGCGTACGAGATAAAATAAGTTTCGCCAAATCCAGTCGGTAGGCGGGATTGTTCGGCTCGAAGCTAAGTAGCGTGTTTAGGTTGTTTTGTTTTTCGTCAAAGTCGCTTTCATCGCTTAACAGCTGTGTGGCGGCATACAGCAGGCTTAAATCATCGGGGTAATTTCTGTAAGCGTCCATTAACAGCGTGTAAGCCTCTGCTTTTTTGCCCATTTTCAATAAAATATCGGCTTGCAAGGTATAGCTTTCGCTGGCGTACATCTCGAAATTGTCACGCAAGGCGGTCAAGGCGGCGATGGCGTTGTCAGGATTGCCAAATAAAAGTTCATAGGCGACTTGTTTTTTTGTGGCAGGCAGGACAAATTGCATGTCATTGACTTGGCGAAAATGCGACAATGCCGTTTCATAATCATGCGTCCGCTCATGGCTAATGCCTAAATAATAATGGGCTTCGCTGGCAAGGTTCGGTAGAGCGGTCAAGGGGGTCAAAAGCCGATTGGCGTCTGCGTAGGCTTTTATGTCCAGTGCCACCAAGCTACCTAAAAGTGCGGTTTCTGCGTCATCTTTAAAAGCATTGTGGGCTTTTTTTAGGGTTTCCCATGCCAAAGGGAGTTTATTTTCATTGATAAAATAGCGGACTTGGTATAAATAGAGTTGTTTTTTGGTTTCGCCTGTGCTTTGGCGAATGGCGGTATTTAAAAAATCGAGCAGTTTTTTTTCTTCGCCTGCTTGGCTTAGAATGTCTGCTTTTAAGGTGAGATAGGCAAGGTGATTTGGGCTGGCTTTGATGGCGTTATTCAAATATAAAACCGCAGGCGTCACCTCTCCAAGCTGTGCCAACACACCGGCTTTTAGCACAGAAAAAGACACGTTGTCGTCGCCATCAACCGCCTGTAAAGCATTTAACAACGCCCGTCCTGACGCAGGCGAGCTTGGAAAAATGCCAGAAAACAGCTGGCTTAGGTCGGCATTTGGGTCGTAATTTAAAATCAGGCGTAAGTTTTGGGCAACGGTGGGGTAGTCTTCCGCCTTTAGGGCAAGGTGAGTGACATAAAACCAGACGGGGACGTGGTCTTGGTTGACTTCTTGCCATGCTTTTGCAAATGCCAAGGAATCCGCCGCCGATTCAAGCTGCATGGATAAATTCAAGGCACGCTCGAAGACTGCTGTGGCGTTTTCTTTGAAGGATTGGGTTTTGTAGAGTTCTAAAGCGGCTTTTGGGTCGTCACGACTGGCAGCGAACTCGGCTTGTAGCAACGCAAATAAGTCAGGGCTTATGCTGTCCTTTGGGCTAAATGTCGGCACGGGGTCTTCTTCGGCATATAAGGCAGCATAAGAAGTCGGCACTTCTGAGCTGGGGCTGGTTGGGGCGGGACTTGGGGTTGGCTGCCCTGAGGTGTCTTTTGGGGGTTGGGGGCTTTTTTTGCTAATTTTTTGGTAAAATGGCAAAAGTGTCTGCACAATGGGGTCAAATACCGAGGCTTTGGCGGGTGCGGCACTGGGCAGAACAACGAGCATGAGTAAAAAAAACACCGCCCATTTTTTCTTTTGGGAGCTGGGTTTTTTTTGGGTGGGGGGTGTTTTGGGTTCTGTTTTTTTTGTGGGTTTATTCGCCCAAATGGTGGTTAAGGCACGCATTAGGGTGGTTTTTTTTAAGGTGTTTTGGGTGCGTGGCAGTAAAGGTCTCATGGCGACAATAACCCATCAAAATCAGGTGGCAAAACGTACATTGACTGGCTAAAAGTGAATGGTTGATTTGGTCAATGATAATAAGCCTTGGCAAATCACAATTAAGCACCATAATACAGCTCAAAGTGCTTATCTATGAGCGTGCCAGTGCTATTGTGATTGAATTCATGCTATAATAGCAGTTTTTCGGCAGTTTTGGCATATTTTTTCGGTAAATTTGGTTTATTTTTATGAAGTTGGTCGTTGTCGGTGTCAATCATAAAACCGCACCCGTCGCTTTGCGTGAAAAGCTGGCGTTCGGGGAGGATTTGTTGCCTGCACTTGACAGCCTAAAACGCCTAACCCATGGCAGTACCATCGTTTCTACGTGCAACCGTAGCGAGGTGTATGCCTATGTGCCAGAGGAACTGCTAGAGCCTGCCATGCCCGAGCAGCATAGCGACCCATCGGGCGAGCCGTCCAAGGCTCTGAGTGGGGCAGGTGGGGTAGATGATAACGTGCTGGTGCGGTGGCTTGCCAGTTTTAAAGAGCTGGATTTGTCGATGCTTGCCCCGTATTTATATGTCTATGAGGGTAACCGTGCGTTGACGCACTGGCTTCGGGTGTCTGTGGGGCTAGACTCCATGATTTTAGGTGAGCCGCAGATTCTAGGACAGATTAAACAAGCCGTCGCTGCCACTCATGAAGCGTCAGCGATGACGCCTGCCTTTGACTGGCTTACTCAGCGAGTGTTCGGGGCAGCACGCATCGTCAGGCGGGATACCAGTCTGGGCAAGCAGGCGGTGACGCTTGGCTTTGCGACCGCTAAGCTTGTGACGCAGATTTTTGATAATCCCAGTAAGACCACGCTTTTGGTGGTGGCAGCAGGCGAGATGAACCGCCTTGTGGCGCATAATGTTGCCGCTTTGGGCATGCAAAAAGTCATCATCTGTAACAGAAGTGCCGAGCGTGCCGAGCTTTTGGCGGCGGAACTTCGTCAGATGGCACAGACTGCGGGGCGTTCCATTGAGGTGGTGCTTGCCCCTTTGAGTACGCTTGATGATTGCCTAAAAGTGGCAGATGTGGTGTCTAGCTGTAGTGGCAGTATGCAGACGCTCATTGATAAGCCCATGGTGAAAGCCGCTATGAAAGCCCGTAAAAACCGTGCCATGCTGATGGTGGATTTGGCAGTGCCAAGGGACATCGCCCCTGAAGTGGGAGAGATGGACGGGGTGTATCTGTATTCTATCGATGATTTGCAGCATGTCATCGCAGGTAACCTAGAGGCCAGAAAGCAAGCAGCGATAGAAGCTGAGGTGTTGGTCGGTCAGCTGGCTTGTGCCATCGAAGATGATATGCAAATGCAAGCCGCTGGCAAGCTCATCGCCCAGTATCAAGCCCAAGCTGAGCTTAAAAAAGACGCTTTGCTTAACATAGCAAAGAAGCAGCTGTCGGCAGGGGTAGACCCTGAGACGGTGCTAAATTTATTTGCCCAGAGGCTAACCAAGACGCTTGCTCACCCCCCATCACGACTATTAAGAAATAGTGCCAAGGCGAGCGATGAGGGCTTGCTTGAGCAAGTGGGGGAGCAGCTTTTAGGGGCGTATCGCCAAAAATAGCCTAAGACCGTCCGAAAAAAGCAATAAAAAAGCAGCCCAAACGGACTGCTTTTTTTAGGTTAAGCTTCGGTGGTTTTCGGGTCTTTTAGACTTAAAAACCAGTTTAGGAAAATCGCCATAAAGGTGGCTGTACCAATCCCGCCCAAGTCGAACGAGCCAAGCATTAAACCAAAGTTCCCCGTACCTAAAATCACCGTCACCGCTCCGACGATGAGGTTTTTGTTGTTCGAAAAATCCACACGGTTGTCAATCCAAATCTTCGCCCCTGCAATGGTAATAAGACCAAAAACCACGATGGATGCCCCTGTTAAAATCGGGGTGGGAATGGTGGAGATTAACGCCCCGAATTTTGGCGAAAAGCCCAAAACCATGGCAAACAGACCCGCCACCACGAAAATCAGCGTCGAGTACACCCGAGTGACCGCCATCACGCCGATGTTTTCGCCGTAAGTGGTCATGCCTGTACCACCCGCACTGCCTGAAATCATCGTAGCAACGCCGTCCGCCACGAATGCTCGCCCAAGCTCTGGGGTGAGATTTTTACCGGTCATCGCACCCACAGCTTTAATATGCCCTAGGTTTTCTGCCACCAAGATAAAGGCGACAGGGGCGATAAGTAGCATGGCGTTGGCGTCAAAGACAGGCTTGCTAAAATTTGGCATACCAATCCACGCCGCTTCACGCACCGCCGTAAAATCGATGGGCGTACCAAAGCCTAGTCCGTTGGTGATGATGGCGTACAGCACATAGCTGAGTGCCAAACCTAACAACAAAAGCAATCTTTGGACAAATCCTGCACTAAATACCGCAATCATACCCATGCACAGCACCGTCAAAAGGCTCATCCATAGCTCAAAGGGTTTTCCTGCCACTGCTGAGACCGTCACGGGGGCAAGGTTTAGCCCGATAATCATCACCACCGCCCCTGTCACTACAGGCGGCATGAGCTTTTCAATCCACTTGGTGCCTGTCGCCATCACAACGCCTCCGATAATGGCATATAACAGACCGCAAGCGATAATTCCGCCCAGTGCTAAGCCTAGGTTCGGATTCGGTCCTGAGCCTGTGGCGTGAGCGGTTGCCGCTGCCACCACCCCGATGAACGCAAAAGACGAGCCAAGGTAGCTTGGCACACGCCCACGGGTCATGATAAAAAACAAAATGGTACAAAAGCCACTCATTAAAATCGCAAGGTTGGCATCAAAGCCCATTAAAATCGGGGCAAGGACAGTCGCACCGAACATCGCTAAAACGTGCTGCAAGCCAAGCATAATGGTCTGGGCAGGGGGCAAATACTCGTCTATGGCGACAGGTGTGGTGTCAAGATTGCCCGTGTAGGGGCGGTATTTTGGGAAAAATGACATATTATTTCCTTATTTTAATGATTTTCGAGCAATAAAAAACCAATAACAGTAACGGTTATTGGTTCTTTTTAAAAAAATAGAGATTTTTCAATGACTTCTAGCACCGCTGTGAGACGGTGTGTCGTTTGAGCAGGGTGGTGCAAATCGTCAAAGGTCATGGCAGCTCTAACTAAAAAAATCACAAGATTATAACAAGGTTTTTTTAAAATTACCACAACTTTTTTAAATCAATCACGCCTGCCGATGCCGCACTTCAACCACCAAGGCAACACCCTGCCACTTTGTGATGAGTTTGTCTGCTTTTTTGCGGTTCTTATCGTCCAAATGTGCGTCCCATTCATCAAGTAATAAAATTTTAATGCCTGACAATTCACTTTTTAATTCGGATAATTGGCGGATTAGTTGTTGCCCTGATGAACCTTGATGCGTGTCTTTATTATCAAAACATAATTGATGTTTAATAGGTAAATAATAGGCAGTATCGCCAAATTTTTGTTTTAAAGTTAATAATAAAGACGATTTGCCCACGCCATTTTGCCCAATTAAAGTCATTCTGCCTGTTTTCGGTAGGTTGTCTTTATCAAAAGCTAAGCCTGTTTGCAAAACTTTGATGTTATCGTACTGGATAAAAGGCATTAAATCAAAGTTGTTATTTTTAAAAATTTCAAACAAACCTTTTATTCTTGCTCTTATCATCGCAATGCCGATATGATAACTGATTAAGGTATAACACATTTGTAATAATTGCACTTGTCTTGGTAAAGCGGCGATTAAAATTGCTAAAATGACATTATTATGCCAATGTTGTTTAAATAAATAAAACGAAATGCCCAAAACAGGCAACATTAAAACTATCATACCCAAAGTGGCGGATAAATAACGCAATTTTTCGGCGGTGATATTATCTGTTGTGGTTTTTATAAATTGACTGTCTATTTGATTTTTAAATAATTTATAATTATACGCATTATTTAATACCACATTATCAAAACTGTGGTGCAATTTACCAATCAAATCAAGGCGGGCATTTTGGGCGGTGGTGGCAGTTTTATCAATTTTGTTATTTAATAAATAAACCAAGCCAAATGACAATACCATTCCAATACCATAAGCCAATAAAATGGCTTTATCCAACACAAAGGCAATTACAATGATATTAAAGACAACATTCAATATCAATGCCAATAAATCAAAAAGGGTATTACTCATATCATCTATCGTATCTTTGCTTTCTTGGCTAATCAGGGCGGTAGTGGATTGTTTTAATGTGTGGTTATTAAATAAAGTGGATTTACCCAAAAAATGAGCATTAAACTTAGCAATATAATTTTGCCAAGCGGTATATTTGCCTTTTTCTAAATAAATAACAGAAAAATAAGCAGGAACATAAACAATGATTAGAGAGACAATAAAAGCAATAATAAAGTGGATGTTTAATACGCCATTGCCAAATTGTTCGCCTAATTTTGCGATAAAATAAGTGCTACTTGCGACAATCAGCTGTTGAATGATAATAAAAATACTTGCCAAAAGATAATGACGGTTTAATAATAAATAAACATCACGCATTGCATTTTCCTCAAATTGTAAAATTTTGACAATAAAAATACCTTACCAATCTTAATAAGATTGGTAAAGGTTAAGGAAAATGGGTTAAGGTGGCGTGAGTTTAAACATAAAGTTCCTTTAAAATTTTTTGGTAAGGTGCGTATCACGCACCATTTAGGTTTCTTAATTTAATGGTGTGTATTATGCACCTTATGATAATAAAAAACTACCATTTATCTTTCGATTCTATCGTATCATTATCGTATAATTCTTTTTATAAAATTGCCAAAAA
>JAUNEE010000048.1 GCA_030525705.1 Moraxella sp. | reverse complement strand
AAACCCACGCCGGTTTTCAAGACCGGTGCATTCAACCGCTCTGCCAAGCTTCCATGGGTGCGTATTATACAGGTTTTTTTGGAAGTTGCAAGCATTTTTAGAAAAATTTTCTTAAAAAAATTAACTTTCCGCCAGTTTTTGACACATATCTAGGAGGCGATTGGCATAACCCCATTCGTTATCATACCAAGCGAAGAGTTTATGCTGGCTTTGACTTTGCATGGTTTGTTCGCCATCGATGATGAGTGAATGGCGGTTGTGGATAAAGTCGCTTGAGACGAGCGGCTCATCGGTATAATCCATAATGCCTTTTAAGGTGGTACTGGCACTGTGCCTTAGGCTGTCTTTTAGGGTGGTGGCGCTAATGTCATTTTCTAAGATGACGGTGACATCGATGGCGGCAACGGTGATGGTTGGCACACGGATAGAATGCCCTGCCAATTTACCCGTCAGGTTGGGCAGGACACGCTCGGTGGCGGCGATACTGCTTGAGGTGGTGGGAATGATATTATGACCTGAGGCTCTGGCACGTCTTAAGTCACGGTGGGCGGCGTCTAGCACAGTCTGGTCGGCGGTGACGGCATGGATTTCTGTGAGCATGGCACTTTTTACGCCAAAGTTATTTTCCAAGTGCCATAAAAGCGGTACCAAAGCCTGCGTCGTGCAGGACACGCCAGAGATGATGGGGAGGTTTTTGTTTAGGTGGTGGTCATTGACACCCATGACGATGCTGGCGTCCACTGTATCAAAGGGGGCGGCGCCGATGATGACTTGTTTTGCGCCTGCGGTGCGATGCAGGCAAGCGGCGTCATAGCTTCTAAAATGCCCTGTGCATTCTAGTACCACGTCCACGCCCATCTTATGCCATGGGAGATGCTGTGGGTTTGGTTCTTGGAGGCAGACCAGTGCCAGCGAGCCTTTAGCGGAAGTTAAGTGCAGTAAAGTGCGGTCTTCGGTGCGTTTTAGGGCGGCATCTATGCCCAGTGCGGAAAGCCTGCCGTGGGCGGAGTCGAATTTTAATAAATGTAACATCGTGTCGGGGCAGGCGATGTCATTGATGGCAACTAGGCGAATGTCAGGATAGTCGGCACGGTATTCTAAAAAAGCACGCAAAACATTGCGACCGATGCGACCCATGCCATTGATGGCGACAGTTAAGGGGGTGTTCATGAGTTGTCTTCAAGGGGTTCTATAAAAAGCAGGCACAGTCGCAAGGTGTTATAATCCACACGCTCTCTTAGCTCGTCAAAGAGGGGGCGTAGGCGTACGCCCTCGGTAAATTCGCCTTGGGCGGACAGTGTATCACGGGCGTGTGCCACCGCCTCAAGGAGAGAGGCATCAGGGGCGAAGTGGGCGATGTCATCTGTGCTTAACTCGCCATTTTTGATGAGTTTACCAAGATGCTCGATGATAGTGGAGACTGCCAAGGCACGGGTTTTTGAGACTTCCTCAAGACTGCTGCCCGCCTTAATCAAGCTTAAGGTTTCGTCCAGTGTGGGCGGCTTTGGGTTGGGTTTTTGTTTGGTTTTTGAGGATTTGGCTAGTAGGGGGTTTTTATTTTTTTCTAAAAACATGGCGGTGTCGCTGGTTTTTTTCGAGTCGTCTAAAGAAGAAAACCACGTTTCGCATTCGGCAGATAAGGCGAGAAAGCGGCGGTTAGCAACGACAGCGAACTCATCTAAAAGTAGGCTTTTTTGATTTAAGCCTAAAAGTTTCAGCCCTGACAAGGACTGCACTCGTGATAAGGCGACATAACCTTGCCCAAGCTCGAAGGTCTTAGATAAATCAATCTCAGCGGCAGATAGGGTCATGCCTTGGGATTTATGAATGGTAATCGCCCATGCAAGACACAAGGGCAACTGGTTATAACTTGCCAAAGGGACGCCGTCTTCGTCATCAATGCTCCAAGTCTCATAAGAAACCAACAGCGTCCGCCCGTCCCCCAGTTTGACTTTTGGTAAGTGGGTGTTTTCGCTGTCTTTGATAAAATCCACGACTTCGCCAATCGTCCCATTATAAACATCTTCATTTGGGTTATTTTTGACGAACATCACTTTCGCGCCTTTTTTTAGGGAGAGTTTCTCTGGGGCGCGGACGTTCTTTTTTAAGGCTTCCATTAAAGCAGGCTCGCCCTCGGTGATTGCTTCGAACTCGTGGGCGGTGGCGTTGATGGCGTCAAGCTCGTCTTGGTTGATTTTATCCACATTCATATTATGGGTATAAAGTCGGGTGCGTTCTTCGCCAAGGGTATTGTCTTTGGTTGCAAGCAGAGCGGCATGTGCAGCGGGGGTGACGGCTTGGTTTCTAATTTGGTTTAATATGGTGTTTAGGCTAAGCTCGCCTGTTTCGTCTTTTTGGCGGTGCTGTTCTGAAAGATAGCAGACTTTGATGGCGGGCGAGCCATCAATGAACGTATTGGCAAGTGCAATCCACACTTTTGACATAAAAGCGAATTTTTCTTTGGTGCTTTCTTCTTTTTTTCCGATGGGGGGCAGCTGAAAAAAATCCCCTGAAAAAATCACCTGCACACCGCCAAAGGGGCGTTCGTCTTCTCGAAAGCGTCTTAAAACCTCGTCCACCATATCAAGCTGACGCGCGTGGAGCATGGAGACTTCATCAATGATGAGGACTTTTACGGATTTTATGCGGTCAACGAAGCCCTCACGGTCTTTTAGGCGTTTAAAATCGCTGTCGTCCAAGGCGTCTTTAATGCCAATGCCCGACCATGCATGAATGGTCATGCCGTTCATGTGCGTGGCGGCAATGCCTGTGCTGGCGGTCATAGCAACTGCCACGCCATGCTCGTGTAGGTAGTTGATGTATTGGTTTAGTAGGTAGGTTTTGCCAGCGCCTGCTTGCCCTGTTAAAAACACATGGTGACCTTGTTTTAAGATGGCGAGGGCGGTGGCTTGTTTCATGGTATTTTAAAATTGACAATTAAATAACGCCTATCATACCTTAAAATAAAAAAATAACCAAGCTTCATCATAAAAAAGCAAGGGTTGGCATTGATAACGCTTGGTTTTGGGTGGTTTCTTTGGGGAAACTTTTGGGATATAATGGTATTTTTGAGTGGTAAAACTGGTTATTTTTTATGCAAACGCATGCCGATAAAACCGCCTTTTCTCAAGGGGTGAAAGACGCATTGCCCATCGCTTTGGGTTATATTCCTGTTGCGATTGCCTTTGGTATGGCAACGACAGCAGCGGGCTTTCCCGTATGGGTGAGTGTGGCAATGAGCTTTTTTATCTATGCAGGGGCGAGCCAGTTTTTATTATTCGCCTCTATCATGAGTGGGGCGAGCGTGCTGGCGGTGGTGGGGCTGTGTGCCTTGCTGGACAGTCGGCATCTTTTGTACGCACCGCTAATGAAGCGGCATTTATCATGAGTGGGGCGAGCGTGCTGGCGGTGGTGGGGCTGTGTGCCTTGCTGGACAGTCGGCATCTTTTGTACGCACCGCTAATGAAGCGGCATTTAAAGGACAGTCGTGGCGTGGCGTGGGTTGCTCCGCTCATTACCGATGAGGTGTTCGCAACTTCGATGGCAAAGCTTGAAAGTGTGGAAAACCAAAAACCGTGGCTTGTTGGTTTGGCGTTGGTGGCGTGGACGGCTTGGTGGGGCGGTACGGTGCTTGGGGTGTACGGTGGCAAATTGCTGAGTGAATATCCGACCATGGCGGCGGTGATGAATTTTGCCTTTGTGGCGTTGTTTGTGTCTTTATCCACGCACGCTTTTAAAAAAGAGCCGAAGTTTCGCCCTGCTTTGGTGGCGGCAGCGGTGGTGGCGTTGGCGTGTGCGTATTTTGGGTATGGAGAATTTGCGATTTTGGTGGCAGGGGGTGTCGGGGTGATGGTGCAGGTGCTGTACGCTCGATTTTTTATAGAAAAGCAGGTGAAAGATGTTTAGTCAGGCGAATGTCAACACGCTTGTGGTGGCGGTGGTCGCCATGGCGATTTTGACGGCGTTGTCTCGGGCGTTGCCATTTTTTTTGTCAGATGAATCTAAGCTTATCCGTTTTTTTACCGCACCGAACTCCCCTTTAGCACCACTGAGTGGAGCGATTATCGTAGCGATGACCATGGTGCTGGCATTGCCATTTTTTACCACGCCAAGTACGCACAGTCCCATCTTTGCGACCATCTGTGGTATGGCAGCGACCATCATTGCCACTGTGCGTGGGGTGAATACGGGTGTGAGTGTAATTATCGGCATGGTGGGGTTTTTGGTGGGTGTGCTGTTTTGGGCGTGCGTTGTATGAGCGTTTTTGTGATTGTGCATTTGGTCTTTGAGATAAGTTCTATACAAAATCACAAAGCTTTTTTTGTTTGTGGTGAGTTTATCAAGCCATGACGAAAAACCGCTCTACCCAAGGTTAAGCTTGGAGCGAGCGGTTTTTTTGGCTTGGGGTGAATTGAGTATAAAAAACGCCCTGATTCGGGCGTTATTTTTATTTGTTTAAAATGCGTTTGATGGTGTCTTGTAGGGGGATTAGGTGGGTTTTTTGGTGGTTTTCGATGATGTTTATGCCGACTGGGGCGACCGTTTTCATATAACTTTGTAAAACATCGCTTTCTTTTTCTAAGGCACTTTTTCCTGCACTGCTACCATAAAATGCAAGCAGGGCATTGACCTCTTCTTGGGTGTAGGTGTTTCTTGCGGTGTTAATGTAGGTAGTTTTTAGGCTGTCTTTGATGGCGGGGGTGTCTAGGCTTTCGATGAGTTTTTTGGCATAGTCATCAAAAGCAGCCAAAGCGTCCGTGCGTTGTTTGTCGCTTAGGCTGGTGTCGTTGGCGAGATTATACGCCAAAACCGCACGTTCTTCGCTAATCGGCGCGACAAATGCCTCAAAAAATACCGCCTCATAGGGCAAAACCTCCGCCAGCTGGTTTAGGCTGGTGGCACTGGGTGTGGCATGGGCAGATACGCCAAGGCAGATGGATAGTAGTAAAAAAGACAGTTTTTTCATAAGAGAATTCCAAAAAAAAGTGATGCGATAAAAAGTTATGCGATGGCGGCGGAGAGCTTGCTTGCCAGTTCTGCTAATTTGGCGTGGTCGGCAGGCGTGCTTTCGTGCGTGGTGATGTTATGCAGGTGGGTGGGGATTAGGTGCATATGGTAGTGAAATACCGACTGCCCTGCCTTGGCGTGGTTAAGCTGCATTTGGACGATGCCTTCGGTATTTAAGACGTGACGCTGAGCGGTCATGACTTTTTTTGCGGTTTCAAAGACGGCTAGGGCGTAGTCGGCGGGCAAATCTGACAGCTCCACCGCCTCGCATTTTGGGATAACCAAGACATGACCGTCCGCCACAGGCATAATGTCCATAAAAGCGAGGGTTTTTTCGTCTTCGTAGACCTTATGGGCAGGGATTTCGCCTTTTAGGATTTTTTGGAAGATGTTGTCAGGCTTATAAGCGTCAATCATAAAACACTCCGTGGGCTAATTTTTAAAGCTTTATTATGCCATAATTTTTAGGAAAAAACCCTGACTTTTTCTGGACAGATGGCGTGTGTTTTTAAAAAAAATTTGTTATGATGGCGTACCAAATGGGCGGTCTGCCCGAATGAACGATAAAATAGGCGGTAATATAAACCATGCAAGCACAGATTTTACAAGAGCTGCTCTTGTCAGCCGAGGTGGGGTGGCGGGTGCATAATTGCAAGCTTTTATCTCAAAAGGTCGAATATGACGCACCGATGGCGTTTTTGTCGCAGTATGATTTGTTGGAAGATAGCCTAAAGCAGGCATATCCCTTGGATTTTGGGCGTTTAAAGCATATGGATACACCGATGACGACTGCCGAGGCGGAGGCATTTCTTGGGGTACAAAAAGGCAGTATTAAGCCTGCGTGGCATATTAAGGTGGTGGGGTCGGTGGTTTTGGCGTGTGAGCCGCTACAGCTGGCGGTGCGTCTGCATTTTAGTAATACCAGTAAGCCCATGCAAGCAGTGCACGCCCCAAGCCAGCTGGCTGCGTGGCAGTCTGAGGCGGTGAAGTGGCGGACGTTCGGGGTGGTTGATGTGCTGTATAAGGGCAGTCTATCCCTAGAAAGTCATGCTGATGACGCCTTAACAATCCTAGTTGCACCCACTTATCAAGCACTGCCAAGCGAGCATTCTTTATCCATTACCAGTCTTGTCAATGACCAAAAAGCGGCATTTGCTTGGGTAGACAGTGCCATCGTGCAGCGGGTTTTGTGAATGGATAAAAAAATCGCAACCATTTGGCTGCGATTTTTCTTTGGGTGGTTGTTTATTTTTTCTTTCTTTTGAAGGGCAAATCCCCCGGACCTGTCAATAAATGCTCATCAATCATTTCATTGGCAGAGTTATGCTCGGCACTCTCTTCGGTGATATACCATTGGCTGTTGCGATATAAAGTCAAGCGGTCACGCCCAAGCGCACGCAAAAGGCAGTACATCATCACAAAAACCACCACCGCAAAGGGTAGACCTGAGATAATCGCCGCTGCCTGAAGGGCGGATAGCCCCCCTGCTGCCAGTAGCACAGACGCCATGACGCCCGAGCTTGTTACCCAAAACAGGCGTTGAATCTTGGGTGCGTCCGTGTTTCCCCCTGCGGTTAGCATATCCACCACAAGGCTTGCACTATCTGCACTGGTGATAAACCACAAAACAATCATCGCCAAAATCACGACCATCAATGCCTTGGTGAAAGGGTAGTATTCGATGAATTTAAAAATGGCACTGCCGTAGTCGGTTTGTACCGCTTCTACCAAGCCATAACTGCCATTTAGCTCCATGTGTACTGCCACACCGCCAAAGGTGGTGAACCAAAAAAATAAAAGGAGCATTGGCACGAACAGCACGCCAAACAAAAACTCCCGAATGGTGCGACCTCGGCTAATCCGAGCGATAAAAACCCCCACAAATGGCGACCAGCTTACCCACCACGCCCAGTAAAAGATCGTCCATGCAGCTTGCCAGTTGCTGTCTTTATAGGCTTCATTCCATAGCCCAAGGGTGATAAGATTTCCGGTGTAGTTGCCGATATTTTCCACGAAGCTATCAAAGATAAACTGTGTCGGTCCTGTCACCACCATAAAGCCGAGCAGGGCGAGTGTGGCGATGATGGTCAAATCCGACAAGCGTTTTACCCCTTTGTCCAGTCCTGCAGTGACAGAGAGGGCAGCACAGGCGGTAATGGCGGCGATGAGGGCGATTTTTAGGGTTAAGTTTGGCGTCAGCCCGAGCATATCAACCAGCCCCGTCTCAAGCTGCATCACGCCAAGTCCAAGCGAGGTTACCACCCCAAACATCGTACCGAACACCGCCAAAATATCGACTGTATGCCCCCATTTGCCGTAGATTTTTTTACCGATTAGCGGAAACAAGACTGAGCGAATGGACAAAGGCAAGCCACGGCGATAATGAAAATACGCAAGACTTAAAGCCACCACTGCATACACCGCCCATGCGTGTAAGCCCCAGTGCAAAAACGAAAGCTGCATGGATTCTACAGCGGCGGACACGGTTTCAGGTTCAGCGTTGGGTGGTGCGACAAAGTGATAAAGCGGCTCAGCCGTCCCCCAGTACAAAAGCCCAATGCCAATCCCTGCCGAAAACAGCATACCAATCCACGAGCCGAAGCTGTACTCGGGTGTTTCTGTTTGGTGTCCTAGGCGAATATCGCCATAGCCAGAGAGGGCGATGTAACCACAAAATACCAAGGCAGCATTCACCAAAATAATAAATAAGAAGCCAAAGCGTGCAGTGATAAATGTCTGTATGCTATTAAACACCGTCCCTGCTTGTTCACTAAAAAATGCCCCATACAGCATAAAGCCGATAATGAGCAAGGCGGAGCTTAAAAAGACCGGCACAGATACCTGCGGAAAAATGCCCAAACGACCAACCTTCACGCCATCGCTCTGTGAATTGCTAGAGGGTGCGTGTGTGAGGGGGGTGTTCGGGGTTGGGTTATCATTTGACATAAAATCCCCTTGGGTTGGAGGTGATTTTTGATTGTATTTGCAAAAGAAAATTCAATGAAAAATCACCCGTTAAATTTCACGGATTGTTTGATTTTAGAAAAAATCGCAACCTTACCTTAACAAAGTGGGTGGATTTTTGCAAACTTGATGGCGGTGATTGGGGCTAAAATATGAGGGAATTCTTGTTGCTTTTTCTTTTAAGTGATTGAATTTTAAATAAAAAATAAACTATGTTGTATTTTTTTAGGTCTTTTGTGACATCATCTTGAACCAAAAGTTTTTTAGCTTAGTCCGATGTTTTATGATTTTTGGCTGAAAATTTCTGGCAAAAGTCACGTTTTTTCGGTGTAAAAGTGTTAGAATAGAAAAAAGAGCATTAGCCAATTTGTGAGTTTGGGAAAATGTCATCGTAAGGTGCGTATTACGCACCGTTCTTGGATTGTGTTAAAAGGGGTGCGTGGTACGCACCGTTTTTAGCGAAAAGTACAACCGACAAATTTTCCCAATTCATCTAAGCCAAAGGAAACCATTATGCCCCAATACCGCTCCAAAACTTCCACATCAGGTCGTAATATGGCAGGTGCCAGAGCCTTGTGGCGTGCCACAGGTATGACCGATGAGGATT
>JAUNEE010000005.1 GCA_030525705.1 Moraxella sp. | reverse complement strand
TCCCATTAAATTAAAAAAGTATTTTTATTTATTGCGGGCTTTATTGGCAAGTGTCTGGGTAAAACTTCATAACACGCCCATTCCTGTAAAAATGCTAGAAATGGCAGAGCTTTTGACTAAAGATGAATTGCTAGAATTAGAATTATTAATTCAAATAAAAATCCAAGCTCCCGAAAATTATGCCCATACATTAAGCCCTATTTTAAAAAATTTAATCACACGGCTTTGGCAACTGTCCGATGAATTGGCGTTTAAAGAAATCAAACAAGGCGATGTTAGAAAATTAAATGACCTACTTAAAAGAACGGTAGAAAATTTATGTTAAAATTAACCATTGATGATTTAAAAGCCCAAAACTTAATTTTATTAGAATGTCTATCAGGCTCAAAGGCGTATGGACTGGATACGCCCACTTCGGATACGGACATTAAAGGCGTGTTTTATTTGCCAAAATCGCATTATTATGGTTTGCACAAAGATTATATCGCCCAAGTCAGCAATGAAAGTAATGACATTGTGTATTATGAATTGGGGAGATTTATAGAATTGTTATTACAAAACAATCCCAATATGATGGAGCTTCTTGCCACGCCATGCGATAAGATTCTTTATAAACATCCGATAATGGATACTTTTAAACCCGAATGGTTTATTAGTAAAGTGTGCGAGCAAACTTTTGTGGGTTTTGCCAGTGCTCAAATCAAAAAAGCACGGGGTTTCAATAAAAAAATTGTCAATCCAATGGCAAAAGACAAAAAGAGCATTTTGGCGTTTTGTTATGTGTTGGTGGACAATAAAGCGGTAGAATTAACCAAATGGCTGATGGACAATCATATCAACCAATCGCAAATTGGGCTATCGGCAATGCCCCATACCACACAGCTTTATGCGTTATTTGTTGATGACAGTGAAAATGGCACAATGAATTTTAATGGTATTATCAAAAAAGACAATGCTACCCAAGTCTTATTAAGCCCCATTCCAAAGGGTATTAAGCCCATTGCTTATTTATCCTTTAATCAAATGGGCTTTTCCAAATATTGCAAAGATTATGGCGACTATTGGGCGTGGGTAGAAAATAGAAATGAAGTGCGTTATCAAACGACCGAAAAGCACAATAAAGGCTATGACAGCAAAAATATGATGCACACCATTCGTTTATTACAAATAGCACAAGACATTGCCACAACAGGCAAAGTAATTGTCAAAAGAGCCAACCGAGATGAATTATTGGCAATTAAAGCAGGGGAATTTGATTATGATGATTTGGTGGAATGGGCGGATAGGTTAAGTAATGAAATTATAGAACAATTTAAAAATAGCAATTTGCCAGATATGCCTGATGAAGTGGCGATTTTAAATAATTTAATTCAGGTTAGGGAATTTTTATATTCAACTCATTAAAGTTTATCGTTATACAAAGAATTTAAAAATTGGTACAAAATTTACCACCTGCCCGTAGGGGCGAATTGCAATTCGCCCCTACAAATCGTGCCATTTAAAATAACATAATTCAATCACCCCACCATCGCCATCGCCTCATCAAGGTTCACAGACACTAAAGCAGAGATGCCTGCCGTTGGCATTGTTACGCCCTTTAATTCGTGGGCGGTCTGCATGGCGAGCTTATTATGGCTGATAAAAATAAACTGCACCTCACTGGCAAGCTCCCCAATCAGCCCCGTAAAGCGTCCGACATTGGCGTCATCTAGGGGGGCGTCCACCTCATCAAGCACACAAAACGGTGCGGGATTTTGTTTGAAAATCGCAAAAATCAAGCACAATGCCGTCAGGGTCTTCTCCCCACCAGACAACACCGCAAGGCGTGAGTTTTTCTTGCCTTTTGGCTGTGCCATCAAAACCAGCCCCGCCCGCCATTTATCCGCCTTAGACAGCGTTTCATCGTCCATTAACGTCAGGCTTGCCTGCCCCCCGCCAAAGACTTTAGAAAACAGCACAGACAGCTCATCATTCACCGATTTTAATGTGTCTAAAAACAGCACTTTGGTTTTTTGATTGATGGTACTGATGGCGTTTTCTAGGGTGCTGATACTCGCCTGCACGTCCTCGATTTCTTTTAACATCGGGGAGAGCCGCTCTTCTAGCTCGGCAAGCTCGGCAGCGGCACTTAGATTCACCGCCCCCAGCTTAGAAATTTCGCTCGATAGCCGTTTTTGTTCTGTCGCCAGTGCGTCCAGATTGCCCGCAAGCTGAAAATTGGTATGGGCAAAATCCGCCAATCTTGCCGACAGATTAAACCCCGCCACCCGTGCAGATAGCTGTTCACCCAAGTCCTGCACCCGTGCCAATGCCACTGCCACCTCCGCCCCCACACGGGCAAGGTTGGCGTGTGCTTCATCGATACTTTCTTGCTTAGCGGTGCGTTCATTTTGGAGGGTGCTTTGCTCGGCTTGTAAAGACTTTAGCAGCGTATCAAAGCCCTCGGTCGCCACCGTGCATTCATGTACTTCTGTGGCAAGTCGGCTTTCTTCTGCCTTTAGACTCGGCAGTTGTTTTTCCAGCGTCTCAAGCACCGCCAAAAGCCGTGCCTGTTCATCGCCCAGTCGTGACTTGGTTTCTTGTGCGGTTTTTTGGAGTATTTCAAGGTGACTTAACGC
This sequence comes from Moraxella sp., assembly GCA_030525705.1. Taxonomy (GTDB): domain Bacteria; phylum Pseudomonadota; class Gammaproteobacteria; order Pseudomonadales; family Moraxellaceae; genus Moraxella. The sequence goes on along the minus strand of JAUNEE010000005.1, from coordinate 47,357 downwards.
TTGGCGGTGGCTTTGTAATTCAAGCGTAACCGCCTGCACACGCCCCTCAGCATGACGCAGACGCTCGCCCAGCATGAGTTGTTCTTGATTTAGGCTGTCGCTTTGGGCTTTGACTTGATTGATGGTGGGCAAAAGCTCGCTTTGTTTTTGCTTGGCGGTGGCAAGCTTGGTGGTCAGCAGCTCTTCTTCTTCGGACAGCTCTTTTTTATCAAGGGCAAGGCGGTTTTTTTCAGTTTCAAGCCACGCCTGCTCTTTTTTTAGGCTCTCTTCTTTTAAAGTCAGTGCGGTATGCTCGGTTTTTTCATTCGCCAGACGTTGGCTAAGTATCCGCATCTGGGCGACACGCTCCTCATGAGCAAGCTTCAAGCTTTCATGAGCTTGGGTTAGTTTTTTTAATGCACTGGTGCGATGGTCGAGCTGCATCTCCAAGGCAGACAGCTCGTCTTCCAAAACCGCCAGCCGCTCTAAGTGTGCCAGTCTTTGACTTAAAAACGCATTGCCCTTCGCCCCAAGCTTAGATACAGGCACAGCCCCCGCCTCAGACAACAGCCAGCCTGTGCTTGTCGCCACGACACTCACACCCTGTGCGTGCAGGGTCTGCCAGTCTAAATGATTGTTTAACGCCTGAGTGTCATCATGACCATTCTGAACAAACCACGCCTCGTCCACTACCGCCACTTTCTCCCACAAGGCAAGCTTGGGGCTTTTAATAAAACCAGACAACCGCACAAAGTGGGCAGGCAAAGACGCAAGCTCACCGCCCTTACTTTTTAGCCATACCGCTTGGGTATCACTCGTCTGCGACATCGGCTGATGCATGGCAAGGGCAAGCTCAGACAAGTCACCCACCCCATCACCCAGTAAAAATCCCAAAAATGTGTCCAAATGCTCTGTGTACGCCTTGCCTGCATCCGTCAAAGTCAGCGTATCTTTAATGGCAGGCAAGGGCGGCAGCGTGGCAGCTTGCTTGGGCGTGTTTTCAACTTTCGCTGTTTTTGGGGGATAAACCAGCTTATGCAAGGTGTCGTATTCACTGACCAGCTTGTCATGGGCTTTTTCCTCTTGACGCAGTAGTGCCGCCTCCGTTTCCATCGCTTGACTTAACCGTGCAAGCTCGGGCGTCTCCTCCGAAGACAGCTCCTCCAACGCCTGAAGCTGATTTTTAAAACTCTGCATCTTCGCCATGCTTTCACGGATTTTTTCTGCCAAATCCCCTTCGCTGACGGCTTGTTTTTGGGTGAGTTCTGCCTGTCTGGTTTCGTGCTTGGATAGGCTGGCACGCACCCGCTCAAGTCCTGCCGTGGCAAGGCTTAAAGCATTATCCACCTGCTGTTTTTCTTGATACAGCTCGGACAGTTCACGGCGTACCTGTTGCCAGTTATTTTGGCTGTCTGAGAGTTTCAACTCTAAAAGCTGAAGCTCGTTTTTGGCATGGTCAAGCTCATCTGTCAGCTGTGCGATATGGGCGGTATGCTCGGCTTTTTTCTCGTCCTGCCCGCCCGCATCGCTCATCAGGCGGGACAGCTCGGACTCGCCTTTTGTGAGAGCAGTCTCGGTTTTATCGAATTCATTTTGGGCGTAGCTTAGGGCATTTTGTGCCGACTGATGTGCCAGTGTGACGGCGTGCTGTTTGGTCAGGGCGTCATCTTTTTGCCATTGCAGTTCACCCAGCTTCGCCGCCGCCCCGTCCCAGCGGGTCTTGATGGACTGCATTTCTTGGTTTAGTACCGCCAAGGCAGACGTGAGCGTGCTTTGGTCTTTTGAAAATTTGCCATGCTCTTGCCACGCATCGAACAGCCTGTGGGTCAAAATTTGCTCTTCGATGGTTTGTAGTTTTTTTGACAAATCTTGGTGGCGGTGGGCGGACTCGGCTTGGCGTTGTAAGGTTTTATGCTGTTTTTGGAGTTCGCCTTGCAAATCCGAAAGCCGCTCTAGGTTTTCACGGGCACGGGTGAGCTGTTTTTCTGTTTCTTCACGGCGGGCTTGGTAGCGAGAAACACCCGCCCCCTCTTCGATAAACTCCCGCAAACGGTTACCATCGGCATCGATAATCCTGCCAATCATGCCCTGCTCAATGACAGCATAGCTTCTTGCCCCCAGTCCCGTCCCAAGAAACACATCAACCACATCACGGCGGCGGACACGTTGTCCATTGATAAAATAATCCGACTTACCGTCCGCTGTCACCTGCCGTCTTAGGGTCAGCTCTTGATATAAGTTCAAGGGGTGGCGAATGCCTGTTTTTTCATCTTGGGTATGCTCAAAGGTCAGCTCCACACTCGCCAAAGACTTGCCCGCCTTACCGTCCGTCCCTGCAAAGATGACATCGCTCATCGCCCCGCCTCGCAGCTGCTTGGCGGACGTTTCTCCCAAAACCCAACGAATGGCGTCAATGACGTTGGATTTGCCACAGCCGTTCGGTCCGACAATGGCGGTAATGCCATGCTTAAAACTAAAGGTCGTGGGATTGGCAAAAGATTTAAAACCAGCAAGTTTCAAGGATTTTAGACGCATGAGAACCCAAAGCAAACAAAAAGGCGTATTTTATCAAAAAAACACGCCCGATAGAACCAAAATCACCGCCTATAAAAACCGCCGAAACAAGCTGGGGCTATCTTTTAATAGCGTTTGGGTTTCAAAGATGGCGGTAAATGTGCTGTCCGCCCGTTGTTTTTGGGTAGCGGTGGTGGGCAAGATAAGCAAAACCTTGCCAAGTGCGTGGTCATCGGCACTAAGCCACAACTTCTCAAACTGCCTGCGTGTCAGCGTACGATTCCCCCAGCTACTATCCGACAAATAAACCTTCTGCTCATCAATGGCACGCACAACACTAAAATGGTCACTGCGTTTATGATTGACATAAACAATGACAGGGATTTTTATTTTGGCAAGGGTTTCATAATCCATCGTCATGCCACGTGCGGTGTAGCCGTATTTTTCACTGACATTCGCTAGGTCTAAAAATGACGCCATCACATCGTCCAACGCCATGTCGGCTAAAATTTCGCTTTCTGTTTTAGGGTTTTGATAAAAATAGGTCAAAATGGTCGAAAGCGATGACGCACCACAAGAATAATCCACGTCCTGCTTGGTGACTTTATTATCCCTATTCTCTTTCCAAGTGCTGTGGGTGCTAAGCGTTATGGGGCTTTGCCAGTCCGCATAAGCCAATGAACTGGCAAGCACGCACGCCATCATCAAAAATTTCATAAGCTTGGGGCAATGGTTTCAGCCGTGTTTAGCTTACGGTATCTTTCGGATAAAGGCGGCGGCAGCTGCCCAAGCTTGGTTGTCAGCCCCACCGACAGCGTACTGCCGCCCTCGCCAGAGATGGGGGTGCGGACATTCGCCGTTAGGTTGCTTCTGGCGGTCAGAGCATACGCCAGCCCAAGATTTAGCGTGGTCTGAGTGCCGTTCACTTCAAGCCTACCAAACTCGCTTTCGTCCGCCCACTTATGACGCACCCCGACGCCGCCTGTCAGCGTAATGTCAGGATTTACCGCAAAACCCACCGAGCCGTTTAGGGTTGCCACATCGCCCAAATCCAGACGACCGCCCGTGTCCATCTCCCGCTTTGCTTGGTGGTGGTACGTCCCCGTCAAACTAAGCACAATGGGGTCATTCACCGTATAAACCGTCCCACCGACAAGGGCGGACGCACCCTGCTTAGACTTTAGCCCTTGGGTGTTGTCATAAAGGGATAATTCCCCAAAGGCGAGCATATCGGGCAGTTTGGTATGATTTTTCGTGAATTGATACTGTGTGCTTAGACGAATGTCGTTTAGGTGCGTATCGCTTGAGCCTGTCAGCTCTGTGCCGTTTTGGTGGCGGGCGTTATGATAAATGGCATTGCTCTTAACCCCTAGCTCCCATCTATCACTCACCCCATACCGCAAGCCTAAGCCCATGATGATACTATCCGTATTACTGTAACTCTCGCCAAAAGACGGGACATAAATCATACGCCCATTCCCCAAATCTGCTACAGAAAAATCCTGCACAGAGGTAGAGGATTGTTGGTGATTATAATAACTAAAATCTGTGTCAAGCTTAAAACGGTTTTTATCCGCCAAAATATCTTCCACGGTTAGCGGGAGGTCGGCGTAAGATAAGACGGGCAACAAGGTTAAAACTAAAACTGATAAATATTTGAACTTCATAAAATTTTATCGCTGTATTATTTAATTTTCACAAAAGAAAAAATTAATAGGAAGGCAAAAAAACACAAGCTAAAAATAACATAGCCAATACCTTTCGCGCTTAAAATAGTGATAGATATACCCAAAGGCATAATAGAGCCAAAGTAAAGCAAAAACTTATGGGCTGTCTTATGCACTAAATGCGAGCATCTAATCATAATGGCGGAGATAACAATTAATACAAAAGATAAAAATAGCAACACTACCCCTCTATTTTTCCATTACGATACAGCCATTTCCTGAAAAATCGTTTTTACATAAAAATTCCAGTAAATATACTTTATTTTAAATAAGTATATACCATCATTTATCCTTACTATAAATATGTAGCATAGCAATCACCCCCATAACTGGATAACACAAAGACATACTAATATAAAGCAAAATATTTTCTGTCACTCCCAAGAGCCTAATTGACAGCAAGCCTACCAGTAATAAAAAAGCCAATATAAAGAAAACATTTGGCAAGTTTAAATGTTCTTTTTTTATAGCAGTATTAAAAAATTGAAATATAGAAAACAGCAACATTGTCGCAAGAAAATAAGCCAACTTATCCATTGCACAAAAATCCCCTAAAAATGCTTCATTATTATGATAGAGATGATATCACCAACTCTATCATAATGTTATAAATCATCTTTTAAGTTTATTTTCGCATCTGATTATTTGCTATACTACCACCACTAAGAACGATACCGCCACCAATAATCGGAGCTCTGATTGCACCTATAGGTGTTGCCGCTACCGCACCACCAACCGCTCCACTGCCAAAGGCGGTGGCATACCCACTCAAAGTTCTTTGGTTTGCTGGCACATTATGAGCATAACTACCAAGATTATAAAAGCCGCCAACTACTGCTGCTCCTGCGATATACTGAGGCAAAGCCGCCCCCTCCGTCTCCGCCATTTCTTTATCGGTCATGGCAGTGGCTTGTAGATTTTCTGTACTATCAAAAGCAAAAGATAAATCTGCCTGTTGATTAGATGGATTTGATATATTATAATGAGACGTCGTTTCTGCAAATGCAGGGGCGATGGCTACGGTAGCACTTAGAGTAAGTGCTAGGATTGAGAAGTTTTTCATAAGTTTTTCCTTTAATTAACGCTGTGAAAAACCATCAGTCTAATACCGATGGTCTATAACCACACTAGATGATGATGTGTAGGAGCTTCATCGTTTGGTGTGGTTATTTTTTATTCTAACAAAGATGTGAACAGTTGTCAAGTTTTTATCAGAACAAATGCTAAATTGAAAGCTTTTTATAAACCTTCTCTTGATTCAACGCCGTGAAAAGTCGTCAAACTTATCAGAAAAAGTTACCAAAAGCGCTGATGATACGCTGACCGTCATCGCCGTTGCCGTAAGCCACCACCACGGCAAAGCTTGCCCCGCGCCCAAGAGAGCAAGCCACAACAAAAAGCCCGCCTTATAAACCACAGCAAAACAAAACGCATATACCACAAAAAACGGCACGGAAAATGTCCTCCCCCTGCCCATCATCGTACGCAGAATTTCTTGAAATATCATAGAAGTGCTGGCAGTCGCCCAAGATGGCTTGGCTTCCACCTCTGCTTCATTTATTTTTGCTTTCTGTTTGGATTTATTTTTTAGCCGTTTTAGCTGATTTAAGACAAATAAAACTGCAACCACCGAAAAACTCATCGCCATCACCGCCACAGCCAGTCCAAGCCAAGGCACGAAAAACCCTTTTGCCAAATAAACCAACACAAAAAACACAGCACCCACCGTATATATCGCAGTAAAGCACAAAGCATACAGTATAAAAAACGGTATGCGTATCACTTTGTCTTCTTTCGCCAAAGTCCCTGCAACTTCTCCAATCACTATCCCTGCTGCTGTATTTGTTAAAACTGAAATAATATTATTGCCCTGCATAAACACCCCTCTGTTTTATACATTATACGCTAGGCAGTTGATAAGCCATCAACTGCCTAGTAAATAGCTCATCTCCATCTAGATGCGACATTCATCACTTTAAATGCGTTTGATTAACATTGATATCATAAACACCAATCGTACCCAGTGAAATCGCACCTGCATTACCATGAATAACAGCCTCAGTAACTTTATCCGCCTGACCAACGGCTTTTAGCATTTCATTGGAATAGCCTCTAGACACCATACCTGCCCCCACCGCCAATAAGGTACTCTTAACAGAAGCAGGCTCATCAGTGAATGCATAGCTTACGCCATGATTCAACCAAGCACTGCCAGCACCACCCCATAAAGTAGCCGCCAAAAAAGGCAAAGCCGCCCCCTCCGTCTCTGCCATTTCTTTATCAGTCATGGCGACAGCTTGTAGGTTTTCTGCGTTATCAAAAGCGAAAGATAAATCAGCGGTTTGACCACTAGATAAGTCTGCATTTGATGTGGTAGAATAAGATGTCGTCTCTGCAAATGCAGGGGCGATGGCTACGGTAGCACTTAGAACAAGTGCTAGGATTGAAAGGTTTTTCATAAGTTTTTTTCCTTTATTAACGCTGTAAAAAACCATCAGTCTAATACCGATGGTCTATAACCACACTAGATGATGATGTGTAGGAGCTTCATCGTTTGGTGTGGTTATTTTTTATTCTAACATAGGGGGTAATACCCGTCAAGGAAGGCATGTATCTCTTCTTAGAACTTTAAGTAAACTTTTGTGAACAAATCACTCAAATCCCCCATTCACACGCCCACAGAATAATAAAGGGCGTTTTTATCCGCCCTTTCTCTTAAAAAACAAGTACTTAGCCAAGCACAGATTTATAGATTAACTGACAGCCGACCACCAAAAGCAGACAAGCGAAAGCCTTTTTTAGGGTGTCGGCAGGCAGTTTATGGGCGATTTTCGCTCCAAGTTTGGCGGTGATAAAACTTGCCGCACTGATGGCGATAAAGGCAGGCAAATGCACAAAACCCACCAAGCCACGGACAGGCTCGCTCATATTCGCCACATAGCCCTGACCGAACCACATAAACCCCACCGCCCCAGCGATGGCAATCGGCAAACCACACGCCGCCGAAGTGCCGACCGCTTGCTTAATCGGCAGTCCTGCGTGCGTCAAATAAGGAACGTTCAGACTACCGCCCCCAATCCCAAAAATCGCAGACGCCATACCAATCACACCACCCGCCACGCTTTGACTCATCGGGCTGGGTAGGGGCTTGATGTTCTCGCCTGCTTTTTTCATGAACATTTGTATGGACATTAAAATAGCAAAGACGCCGATGAGACCTTGCAAATACTGCCCGTGAATGAGCGTTGCCACCCATGCCCCAAACAACGCCCCAAGCACCAGCCCATAAGTCAAGTTTTTAAACACCTCCCAACGCACCCCGCCTTTTTTATTATGGGCAGTCATGGAGCTGATGGAGGTTAAAATAATGGTCGCCAGTGCCGTACCGACTGCCACGTGCGGAATAATCTCACTAGGAAAGCCGTACGCCCCTAAAATCCACACCAACGCAGGCACGATGATAAGCCCACCGCCCACCCCAAACAGCCCTGCACAGACCCCTGCGAATGTGCCTGCAATCACAAACCACAAATACATCATTGACGCATTCCTTTTATTTAATAAAAAAGCCCAAGCCGTGCTTTTTTAAATCACTGATGACAAATTTGTGCTATTATAGCCCAATTTTTCATAAAACTTAACTTTATGTCTCATTTTTTAAGTACGGTTACGCACCGCCATTTTGAGCGGATTGGCAGTACCAATACCGAGCTAATCCATGCCATCGCAGGCGGCACGCTCGACCACAGCACCCACCATTTATACACCGCCGACCACCAGACGGCAGGGCGTGGACAGCACGGACGGACGTGGGTCAGCGGTGCGGATAACGTTTTTTTAAGCTTATACGTACCACTCGGAAAAAAGGCGTATCAACTGCATACGCTGTCTGGGCTGCTGTCTTTAGCGGTGGGTCTGTCGCTTTTGGATTTGCCCATCATAAAAACGCTCAATACAGCCAGAAAAAAATCCGCCCTGCCCCCCATCGGCGTCAAATGGGCGAATGACATCGGCTATGACGCAGCGGACGGATTTAAAAAACTGGCAGGGATTTTAATCGAGCCTGCCTTTAAAAAATATGACGAAAAAAACACGCTGGCGGGTGTCGTGATTGGGGTTGGCTTAAATGTCAATCATTCGCCAGAAATTAAAGATGGACTGTATCAAGCGACGTGCTTAAAAGCGTTAATTCCCAATAACGATTTAAGTGATTTTGCTCGCCCTAAGATGACGGCAGAAAATGAAACAGCCTTTTATCATTCGATAAACTCATCACAAACAGACGCCTCCACTTTGTCCGCCCATGCACTCTACACCCCGATGACCAACGCTCTTTTAACTGCCGTCATGCAGTGCAACTCACTTTTTAACCCCACCGCCCTAACGGACTTTATCACCGCCTTTAACCATGCCCACCTGCTTCATAACAAACAGGTGCAAATTTTTATCCAAAACAACACCACCGACATTCATACCGAGGGCGTCTGCATAGGCATCGGCAAAACAGGTGAACTGCTGTTAGACAATGACGGGCACACCACCCCTGTTTTTGCAGGCATGGCAAAACGCCCAAACTACCCCCAATCACACGACCTGACCTGCAGTCCTTTTAAGGAAAATTCATGAAAAAACTCTGGCTCGACCTTGGCAATACCCGCCTAAAATACTGGCTCATCGATGGCACCGACATCATCACCCATGACGCCCGTGAACACCTAAAAGCTCCGAACGAGCTTTTGCTTGGGCTGTTGGGGACGTTGGCAAGCTTTGAGCCGAAGTTCGTTGGTATCTCAAGCGTCCTTGGCGATAAAATCAACCAAAAAATCAGCGAAACCCTGACCCAGCTTGGCGTCCCCTTTGAATTCGCCAAAGTTGATGCCAACCACCCCGACCTAAAAAGCCACTACAACCCCCGTGAACTTGGGGTGGACAGATGGCTACAAATGCTCGGGGCGGTTGATGGTGGCAAGCAGTGCATTATCGGCTGCGGCACTGCACTGACCATTGATGTCATCGACACGGGCGTTCATTTAGGTGGCTATATCCTACCAAATGCCTATATGCAAAGACACGCCCTCTACGCAGGGACGCACCAGATTGAGGTCAAGGCGGGGAAATTTGACAGCATTGGGCTTGGGCAGACCACCTTTGATGCGGTGAATCATGGCGTGCTATTCGGCATTGTCGGGGCGGTGACGCTTATCCAAAACCACCACCGAAGCTTCGCCACCACGCTGACAGGTGGCGGTGCAAGATTGCTTCTACCGCACTTATCTGACGTGCGTATCGATGAAAACTTACTCCTAAAAGGACTACAACGATACTTTCAAGCCTAACAAACAAAAAAGAACAGCCACACAGACTGTTCTTTTTTCTTAATAGACTTCCTGCAAAACTAGGTTCTTCCATTCGCCCTTAAGCTATGCCTGCAGGTGGCGGAAAACCGTGGCGGTTCGACAAGCTCACTTTGAGCGGTTTTCTTTCACTTTGGGGTTTTGCAGGAGGTCTAATAATCCTCGACATCGACCGTCTGATACACCTCATAAGCAGGTGCTTCATAAGGGTGGGCGTCTTTATAGGCACGCACCACATCGCACAGCTTATTCTCAGGGACAATCATCTCAAGCTTCCACTCCACCAGTCGTGTCAACTCACCAACTGCACCGATGCTTGGATTTGCCCCCTCCAGCGGACGAAACTGCCCCGTCCCCAAGGTCTGCCAGCTGCATTCGCCATAATTACCAAAATGCCCCGCCCCCGCAGCGAACATCGCCGCTTTCACGTCTTCTAGGCTCGCCTCTGGAACATAAGTGACGATTTTATACATTTGAAAATACATAAAAAAACTCTCATCGATAAATCAAAAGCCCATAGTTCATGGGCTTTTGATGGTCATCAAAATGCGGTACAGTGCATTTAACTGTTTTTTGCTTAAGCTTAAATCCCTCAAGCACAAGTTGGAACGCTTAGTCTAAAGGTACGCCAATACGTCTTGCGACTTCTTCATAACCCTCAACAACATCGCCCAGACCTTGACGGAAGCGATCTTTGTCCAGTTTCTTTCTAGTTTCTTTGTCCCACAGGCGGCAGCCATCTGGCGAGAATTCATCGCCCAGCACCACACGTCCCTGAAACAGACCGAACTCAAGCTTAAAGTCCACCAACATCAACCCGCCCTCATCGAACAGCTTGGTCAAAACATCATTTACTTTATGCGTCAAAGCGTGCATTTGCTCAAGCTCATCTGCAGTGGCATAGCCCAAAGCGATAGCCGTTGACGGAGCAAGCATGGGGTCGCCCAGTTTGTCATCTTTATAAAACAGCTCATAAGTCGGTGGCAAAAGCGGCAAACCTTCCGCCAAACCAAGGCGTTTCATGAGACCGCCTGCCGCATAGTTACGCACCACGCACTCGACAGGAATCATTTTTAGGTGTTTAACCAAAACTTCATCATCAGACAGCTGACGCTCATAATGCGTCTCAATGCCTGCCTCAGCAAGCTTTTGCATAATAAAGGTATTAAAGCGGTTATTTACCTTACCTTTTCTGTCCAGCTGGGCGATTTTCTCGCCATTAAAGGCAGATGCGTCATTTCTAAAATGCAAAATCAAATAATCGGGATTGTCGGTTTTATAGACGGATTTGGCTTTGCCTTTATAAATTAGGTCTTGTTTTTCGATGCTCATAAAAATCCTTAAGAATTAACGCACAAGCTTAGGCGGTGCAGGCAGTTTATACTGTTTGCCACTGTCGTTGGTGAGCGGCTGCGCCTCAGTCACAGTCGGCACGTCATATAAAGGCGTAAAAGGGGCAGCAGGCTGGGTGGCAGGCAGCTTAATGGGTGGCAGCTTTTGGGCTTGGGTGTAATCCAAGCTTCCGTTATCTCGCTTGGCAAGCAAAGACTTCACATTCTGACAGCCTGTTACCGTCACCATCACCGTCAAACACAGCACGCCTGCTTTAAAAAATTGGTTCATCATAGACTCATACTCGAAACTAAACTTAGACTTATAGCAACTGCGCCCGTCTTAAACTGTCTTCAATCAAGCCACGGTTCGCCTCAGACAGCCACACCAAAGGCAAACGAATGCCCGTGTCAATCTTGCTCATCTGGTGCAAAGCATACTTCACAGGCTGCGGACTGGACTCCACGAATAAGTCTTTATGCAAATGACAAATCCCCTCGTGAATGAGCAATGCCTCATCGAACTTGCCATCTAATGCCAGCTCAAAGACCTGACTCATCGCAAAAGGGGCGACATTCGAGGTGACAGAGATATTGCCTTTTGCACCCAATCTCACCAACTCAAGGGCGGTCGGGTCGTCCCCCGACAGCACAATCATGCGGTCGCCCACACGCTCGATGAGGCTTTTGCCACGCTCAAGACTGCCCGTGGCGTCTTTAATGGCGATGATATTCTCAAAATCCGCCAAGCGGTCGACGGTGTCTTCTTGCATATCCACCACGGTACGCCCTGGGACGTTGTAGAGAATCTGCGGGATGTCCACCGCCTCGCTGATGGTCTTATAATGCCAAAACATTCCCTCTTGCGTGGGTTTATTATAATAAGGCACAACAAGCAAACAAGCGTCCGCCCCGACTGCCTTGGCATGACTGGTAAGCTCTATCGCCTCTCGGGTGTTATTCGCCCCCGTCCCAGCAATGACTGGCACACGCCCTGCCACTTGTTTCACAAAAAACTCGATGACATCGCCATGCTCTTTCATGGACAAAGTGGCAGCCTCACCTGTCGTGCCTGCCGCAACCAAGCCATGCGTGCCTTCACTAATCTGCCAATCAATCAAGCTCGCCAGTCGCTCATAATCCACCAACCCATCAGGATGCATGGGCGTCACCAAGGCGGTGATTGAGCCTTTAAGACGCTGTTTTATCTCGGCATATTTGTCTGACATCTGACAACCTTCATTAAAAACGGGCATCTCGCCCCGATTAAGTCCTCATCGGTGACAGCTCCCATCACCGAAATCTGCTGTAGTTTAACATATTTTTTCATGGCTTGGATAGGGGTTTATTTGTCTTGCTTGGCATTCTAAAAAATCCCGCAGCACCGTCGCCATTTTTTTAGTCACAGCCATAAACCCCTACTTGGTTCTTGGCTGTGCTTTTATGGGCTTGAATTTTAGTGACTTTGATTTTTATGACTTGATAAATAAAGACGCCCCGTCCCGAAAATTTATAATAGCATAACATAAAATCCAAAACCGCAGAGTTTTTTCACAGCCCATAAAGCCAAAACTCACACCAGCAACGCTGAGACAATCCGCCCAAGCACCGCTTCTCTCTCGCCTGTCGCATCGATTCTTCTTAAACGCTGTGGGTCAGCTTCATGCTGACGCAAAAACCCTTCAGACACCCGCTCAAAAAACGCCACCGCTTCTTTTTCCATGCGATCTGCCTCGCTTCTTGCCTTGGCACGTGCCATACCCACTTCTATGGGCAAATCCAGCCAAAACGACACATCTGGCAGTTTTTGGACGAAGTTATCCGCCAAAAGGGCGATTTTTTTTAGTTTATCTCCATCGCCATGATACCGTCCGAAGCCTTGATACGCCACCGTAGAATCCAAAAAACGGTCACAAATCACCCAGTTTCCCGCCGCCAACGCAGGTAAAATCCGCTGATTTAAATGGTCATTTCTGGCAGCAAACAACATCAAAAGCTCTGTTTCTGCACTCAAGCGGTGCTTCGGGTCTAAAAAAATCCCCCTTAATAACTCGCCCACTTCACTCCCCCCTGGCTCACGGGTACGCACATAAGACACGCCTGCCACCTCAAACAGATGGCACAGCCCGTCAATGGCGGTGGTTTTTCCCACACCCTCCGTCCCCTCGAAACTAAGAAACTTCGGGGGAAGCTGGCGTAAGCGGCGGGCGTGTTGTTCAGCTAACATGGACATTCCTAAAGTAGATTTGTTATTTTTTCTCGCTCATCACACGACGGTAAGCGGCAACGGCTTGATTATGCTCCGCCAAAGTACGGCTAAAGGTGTGACCGCCCTTACCTGTCGCCACAAAAAACAGCACGTCCGTTTCATCAGGGTGAGCGGCGGCGGCGATGGCGGCGGCAGATGGCAGAGCGATGGGCGTAGGCGGCAAGCCGTCTATTTGATAGGTATTATAATCGGTTTTTTCGTTGATGTTGCTACGGTAAATCGTGCCATCATAACGGTCGAACAGCCCATAAATAATGGTCGGGTCGGTCTGCAGTCTCATGCCCTGTTCCAAACGGTTCACGAAAACCGCTGCTACTTTTGTACGTTCGTCCGCCACGCCCGTTTCACGCTCGATGATGCTTGCCATAATGAGCATTTCATAGGCATTAGCATAGGGCAGTCCATCATCACGGCTTTGCCATGCGTCGTCTAAACGCTTCTTTTGTTCTTCGTAGAGTTTTTTTAGGACGGCGGTGTCGCTTGTCCCGCCCGCAAAATAATACGTATCGGGAGCAAAAAAGCCCTCAAGGTTGCCATTTGGGCTGTCAATACCCAGCACCTCAGCGACTTTGGCATTATCCGCCGTGACGTCCGCCCAGCTGTAGCCATCTTTTTTCGGACTTAGAATCTCAGGCGTAATGCCCTCGGTGGTTTTGATGGCGTGATATAGGTCTTTGATGGTTTTGCCTTCGATGATTTGGAGCTTCACCATGGCAACCTCCGCCCCCTGCTCCAAGATTTTCACCGTTTCGGCAAGGCTCGCCCCCTCTGGAATACGGTACACGCCTGCGTGCAAGGGCTTTTTCGCCGCAAATTTCAGATACGCACGGGCGGCGGCAGAGGACGCCAAAGGACTGTCTTGCCATTTTTTCGCCACAAGCAAGCTGTGATACGTATCGCCTTTTTCAACCGTTAGCGTACGTGCCTGCACCCCCGTCTTCGCAAAAATACTGACATAGCACACCAAAAACCACAGCCCCACAAACAGCAGTACAAATACCCACAAAAACCGCCACCATACTGGGCGTTTCGGGGTCGGCGCAGGGGTGTTTTTCTTGGGTTTTGGGGTGTTTTTTTTCGGGGATTTGGGGGTATTTGACATGGACTTACTCATAAAAAATTGAGCCTTATTTTATCAAAAAAACATCGCCTGCGTGCAAATTTATGTCGGCTTTTATGTATCGGCAGGTAAAAGCACCGCACTAATCGGCAGATGGTCGGATAAATCAGACCACGGAATGCCCGCATGGACGATGGCGTTTTTTACCACCAGATTTTTCACATAAATCCTATCTAAGCTTAACAAAGGCAGCTTAGCAGGAAAGGTGGCGGGCGTTTTACCATACACCGCCTCGAACGCCTCGACAAGCCCAAGCTTGGCTAAAATACCGCTGGATTTTTTCGTCCAGTCATTAAAATCCCCCGCCAAAATCAAAGGCTGCTGCTCATCTATCTCATGGTAGATATAATCTTTGATGGCGGCGTACTGTTTTAAGCGGTCTTTATGCAAAAGATTTAGATGGCAGCACAGCACCACCACGGATTTTTCCCAGCCCTTTGGGTGAATTTCACAATGCAGGACACCCCGTTTTTCTAGGTAATTGACCGTAATATTAACGTTATGTTTGGGGTCTAGGGGGTGACGGCTTAGCACGGCATTGCCATGATGTCCATGCTGGTATTCGGCATTTTTTCCATAATCGCTTGCCAACTGCAAATACTCACCGAACCATGCGTGCTGTGCCTCATCAGGGTATTCATTATACGCCATCGCCCGTTTTAGGTTTTGTCCTTGGACTTCTTGTAGGCATAAAATATCGGTATTTAAGCCTGATAACGCCTGTCCCATTTTGCCAAGCTGCACCAAGCGGTTTAAAGGCGACATTCCTTTATGAATATTATAACTGGTTATGGTTAACGCTGCGGTCATCACGCCCTCCTTAAACCCATAAGCACCTGCTTACTCACATGAAAAAATGGCGACACGGTGCCGCCATTTTATAAACCCAAGTCCTAGTATGTCACAGACTGAACATCAAAACAAGACTACAAATGAGTAAGATTAGTAACGAGCAATCAAAGCAATCGGCTCGTTTTCGTCCATCTTGTCTTGCGGGATAAAGACCACATTGCCGCCCTTGTGCGACACAATCTCAATGATTTCACCAACCGCATCATCGGTACCGCCCTCAGTGCCTTTTTCGTCTTGAACCAATAAAGTAACCGCCGCCTCATCAATCACCGCAGGCACCATATAGCCTTGACGTACCAACAGTGTCACGGCATTACCCTCAACCGCTGAACGATAGATGGTTTGTAAGTCGGTGCGTACCATTTTTTCATTACGTGCTTTTTCCAGCTCGCCCAGTGCTTCTACATAACGGCTGTCACGCTTTTCTTCAACCAGTGACTGCACGCCTGCCAAAATCTCTTCGGCACGTCCGTCTTTTAGGTTGGCAAGGTGGTCAACTTTGCCCAAAATCATAGACGGGTTGTCACACACCTGCTCATAAAAGCCCAAGATACGACTGTCGCCCACTAAAATCACTGGCAAGGGGGCAATGCTATGAAACTGCTGCAGGCTCTTATCCACACGGTTCATAAACTCTTTTAAGTAGCTGTGGTCATCTGATGAACCCGTGCGGTCTGCCTTGCTGCCCGTTGGTAGCGTGGTGTTATTGATTGGGAACGTCAGCTCGCTCATCTGCGCTTGACGTACGCTCTCATTGCCAATCTCTTTGACAAGGCGGTCATTCACTCCCTCAATCAAACGCGCCTTCTCGCTACTAATCACCAGTACATAATAATGCACCGCCTCAGACATATCACGCACAAGGTCACGTGTGGCGAATTTCTCACCGATAATCACTCGCTCCTTGGCATCGAAAGGCAACCGCAAAATCTGTGCATCGTCCGCTGTTGCAAAAATCGCCAAAGCATCCAAGTTATAATTATTATCCAGCTCGTCTGTCTTAGCACGTACTTTTTCCATGATGCTGTCGGCAGTGCGTTTATCGCATTGCTCAGCTAGGCGGTCTTCAGCATTTTTTAGTTGATTTTTCAGGGCAATGGGGTCTTGTTCATTGTCTGGGTGTGTGCGATGGGTTTTTACAAAGATACTTAGGGCTGGATTAGCACGGGTTTTGGCTAAGCTTTTTAGAGTTGCTTTCATCATTGTTCCTTAAAAAAATAAATAAAAAAAGAAGTATCACAAACTGAGAATACCTTTGGCTTTTTGGGCGACCTGATTTTCTCAGTGGTTTTATTATGTCAAAGTCAATTATTGATTTCAGTTATTAACATCGGGCTTTTTATGAGTTAAATGTAATATTCGCCAGTGAATGTTGATTTTTGTCAAGCCTTATGTAATATCGTGCAAATCCCGTTAACATCCATCAAACAAAAAAGACCCGTCACACGACAGGTCTTAAATGCACTATCCCTCTTCGCAAGGCTTTTAGGTGGTTTTCGGCTTATAATATTTATGACGATTCACCGCCCGCTCAAAGGCTTTTGCGGCAACCATAAAAATAAAGCACATACACAGATAAATCACCCCCGCTGCGAAAAATATCTCAAGCGTCAAATACGTCTCGGCGATGATGGAACGGGCTTGGTTGGTCAAATCCATGATGGCGATGGTCGACGCCAAGGCACTGCCTTTAATCATAAAAATGACTTCATTGCTATACGCTGGCACCATAATCCCAAAGGCACGGGGCAAAATAATACGGCGAAGCTTTTGGGACTTTGACAGACCGATGGCGTCCGCCGCCTCAAGCTCACCTTTTGGAATGGCTAAAATCGCCCCACGCACAATCTCAGCAATGTACGCCCCTGTATTTAAGGTAAAAGCAATAATGGCACACCAGTAAGGCTTTGACAATACAGGCTCCCATAAAAAGCTCTCTCTGACCGCCTCGAACTGCCCAAGCCCATAGTAAATCAAGAAAATCTGCACCAAAAGGGGCGTGCCACGAAAAAAGAAAATGTACAAAAATGGCGGCCAGCTAACCAAGGGATTTTTCGAAAGACGCATTAGCCCAAGTGCCACGCCCAAAAACAGCCCGACCACACAGGAAACTGCCACAAGCTCCAAAGTAACCACGGACGCTTTTAACAGCTCTGGAAAATAATTAAAAATCGCTTGCCAATTCCACGTCATGACGCACCCCCTGTTGTCTTAGGCTGTTTGGCAAGTTTTTTGGCATAGCGTGCAGCAGGATTTGCCAGATATTCCGCCCATGCAATCACCCCCATCACCACCACCGTCAGGCATAGATAAATCAGGGCTGCCGCCATATAAAAAGTAAACGGCTGCTGCGTGGACTGGGCGGCACGTGATGAAAAATACATCAAATCCTGCAAGCCAATCACCGAAACCAACGCCGTGTCTTTTAACAGCACCAAGGTCAAGTTCCCAAGCCCAGGCAAAGCAACCATCCACATCTGTGGCAAAATAATCCGAAAAAACGTCTGCACAGGACGCATACCGACACTTTGGGCGGCCTCCCATTGCCCTTTTGGGATTTCTTGGAGTGCCATACGAAAGACCTCGGTCGCATACGCCCCGAACATCACCGACAACGCTACCACACCTGCCCAAAACTGGCTAATCTCAATGTATTTGGTATATCCAAAGCTCTTTAACAAAGCCTGCACCAAAAGGCTGCCCCCAAAATACACAAAAAATACGAACAAAAGCTCAGGCACGCCCCGAACCACAGTCGTATAAAAACTGGCGATTGCTCTTAATACCGCAAAACGGGACGACTTTGCCGCCGCCCCCAAAAGCCCAAGCACAAGCCCGAACAGCAAGCTCACCAAACCAAGCTTAATGGTGATGAGCGTGCCTTTTAAAAGCAGGTTGCCATAGCCTTGCAAATCAAACATACTGACCCTCCCATTGCAACTAGGCAGTTGATAAACCCCATCAACCTTATCCCTAATGCCAATGAGCCATTACAATTTTAATTTAGGTGTTATGTGACAAGCAGGCACAAGCGTGCTTATCTTACTTAACAGACGGAAAATGCTTTTCGACAATCTTGTCATACTCGCCACTGGCTTTTAGTGCGTCAATCGCCGCATTGATATCTGCCAACAGCTCAGGTCTGCCCTTGTCGATGGCGATACCGATGTCGTCATTGTTATTCATGTCTGCATCTTTAATCTAAAAGCCCTCGCCATCTTTGGTATTAAGCCATGTCACCACGCCGAATTTTTCTAAAAATCGCATCAAGACGTCCAGACGTCAAATCCAAAAATGCCTCATCTGCCGCGCCGTACTGCTTGATGTTAGCTTTTGGGTAATTGGCTTCTAACCACTGGCTAGATAAAGTGGCACGCTGCACACCGATATTTTTGCCATCGATATTGCCTGCTTGCGTTGGGTCGAAGTCAACCTTTTTTCGCCACAACTGCCAAAGGGCTTGAGTAATACGGCTGACTAAAGTCAATCTGCTCTTGACGCTCTGGGGCAATACCCATGCCTGACACGATGGCGTCATATTTGCCCGTTTTTAGGGACGGGATAATGCCGTCCCAGTCTTGGGCTTTAATGTCGCAGGTGACTTGCATTTTTTCACAGAGGGCATTGGCGATGTCCATATCAAACCCCGCCAAACTGCCGTCACTGTTGGTATAGTTAAAGGGGGATATACCTCTTCGGTCGCCACACGTAGAACGATTAGACCGCTGGTGTTGGTACTACCGCCCATCTTTAGTGGGAGCAGTCGTAGCGGTGTCGCTTTTTTCACCGCAGCCCACCAAGGCTACGATAGACACAGCCAACAGCCCTACGAATTTTTGTACAGATACTTTAGAAATTTTCTATCCTTTTTCCCTAAAAGCTTAGTTTGCTTGTGTGCCAAAGTGCTTAGCCACAATGGCATCATAAGTGCCGTCCGCTTTGATGGCGACTAAAGCCTCGTTGATTTTCGCCAAAAGCTCGGTATTGCCTTTATCCACACCAACGGCGATGTTGTCATTGATGTCAATTTCCTCGCCTTTGATGGAAAAGCCCTTATCGCCATTAGTTTTTAGCCAATCCAAAGCAGGCACTTTGTCAGATACCATCGCATCGACACGCCCCGCCTCCAAGTCCAAAAAGGCATTAGGCAAGGTGTCATACAGCTGTGCTTTGGCATTTGGGTACGTTTTTTGTAGCCACTGACTTGAGATGGTAGAACGCTGGGCAGCAATACCCGCCTTGTCAATGTCCGCTTGATTGGCAGGATTAAAGGTGGATTCGTTTTTCGCCAAAAACACCAAAGAATTCACGAAATACGGCTCACTAAAATCCAGCTGCTGACTACGCTCTTCCGTCACTGACATGGCAGCGATGATGGCGTCATATTTGCCTGATTTTAGTGCAGGAATAATGCCATCCCAGTCTTGGGCTTTAATGTCACAGGTGACTTGCATTTTTTCACAGACCGCATTGGCAATGTCAATGTCAAAACCGCCCAAACTGCCATCGCTGTTGGTATAGTTAAACGGTGCGTACGCCCCCTCGGTCGCCACACGCAAGGTGGTCATTGCAGCACTGTCCGCTTTTGGGGCGGCTGTCTGCTCGGTGCTTTGCCCAGCGTTTTGATTGTTGCACCCTGCCAACGCCATAGCCACTCCAAATACGCCCATCATCATTAACTTGGTCATAATACACTCCTTTTTTATGTCCATACATACCACATTATCAAGTTTATGCCAAATCCGACAGCCGTCAAATTTAGACAAAGAAAGGCTTATCAATGCTTAAAATAAGCCTTATAGAATTACAGCTTTCCACCCAGTGCTTCTAGGTCGAAATACTTCGCCACAATCTTGTCATACTCGCCGTTCGCTTTTAAGGTAGCAAGGGCGGTATTAAAATGCCCTGCAAGCTCAGTGTCTTCTTGACGCAGTGCAATGGCGACATTGTCATTAATGTCAATCGCCTCACCTTTAATCTCAAAGTTCGCACCTTGCTCAGTTTTTAGCCAATCCAAAGCAGGAGCAATGTCAGAAAGCAAGTACTCCACCCGCCCAGACGCCAAGTCAAGATAGGCGTTCACTTGCTTATCATAGGTTTTTACATTCACCGCAGGGTGATTGTCCGCTAGGTATTTGGCAGATACGGTAGCTTGCTGTACCGCAACGTTTTTACCATCTGCATTAGCGATGGTGGTAGCGTCACCTTTTTTGCCCACCAAAACCAGTTTGTTGTTGAAGTAAGGGTCGCTAAAATTCACCACTTTACGGCGTTCTTCAGTAGCAGACATACTGGCGAAGATGGCGTCATACTTGTTGGCAGTCAAGCCAGGGATAATCGATGCCCAGTCCTGGGAAGACAGCTCACACTCGGCTTTCATTTCAGCGCACAAGGCATGAATGAGGTCAATCTCGAAGCCTTGATGGTTGCCCTCTGCGTCCAGATAACTAAACGGCTTGTAGTTGGATTCTGTCGCCACACGGATATGCAGTGCCGCACTTGGCTCGCTGGCAGCTGTCTCATTGGTAGCTGGTGCGGCGGTGTTTTGACTTGCATTATTACCGCAAGCACTCAAAAGACCCACGGTCAAAAATACACCCATCGCACTCATTAAACGCATTTGCACACCTTCTCTCCTTTTTCAGGTTTAAGCCAAAAGCTCGCCCAGCGTCATCTTTATCATCTGGGTGAAATTGGCGGGTTATTGACCGCTTTGACCCATGGCAGCTAAGTCAAAATACTTCGCCACAATCTTGTCATACTCGCCGTTCGCTTTTAAGGCGGCAAGGGCGGTGTTGAATTTCTCTAACGTAGCGGCGTCATCTTTTCTGATGGCGATGGCAACTTTGTCATTGATATCAATCGGCTCGCCTTTCACCTCAAAGTTCACACCCTGCTCGGTTTTTAGCCAGTCTAGCATCGGCACAATGTCTGAGAGCATAAAATCCACACGCCCTGCTGACAAATCAAGATAAGCGTTGTCTTGTTTGTCGTATTCTTTGACTGTGGCAGCAGGGTGCTTGTCTTTTAGGTATTGCCCTGACACAGTGGCTTGCTGCACAGCGACGGTTTTGCCGTCCACATCTGCCAGTCCGACAGCGGCGTCTTTTTTCGCCACTAAAACCAAGGTATTATTAAAATACGGCTCACTAAACGCCACCACCTGACGGCGTTCATCGGTCGCGCTCATGCCTGCCATAATCGCATCGAAGCGATTGGCATTTAAAGAAGGGATTAGCCCGTCCCAGTCGTGTGAAGTGATTTCACAGGTGGCTTTCATCTCACTGCACAAGGCATTCGCCAAGTCAATCTCAAAACCCACCAAGTTGCCTTGATTGTCCAAATAACTAAAGGGCTTAAAGCTGCTCTCTGTTGCGATACGCACCACCGACTGGTCAGCACTCGGCGTGGCAGGCTGTGTCGCTTCGGGCGTTGTGGCGGCTTGTTGGTTGTTGCCACAAGCACTTAAAAATACCACCGTTCCTAGCAGTGTGGCATACTTGGCTTTTTTCATTGCTGTCTTTTTCATCATGCTATCCTAAATTGTTACTGTATAAAATAAAATCCCTACCCATGCATGGCTTATTTGGCGGTAAAATTATCCGCCTCGATTTTCGCCAGCTCGCCACTGGCTTTTAACTCCGCCAATGCCTTGTCAAATTCCGCTTTTAGTGCATCGCCCTTGCGTACAGCGATGGCGATGTTGTCGTTGTTGTCAATCTCTTCGCCCACCAACCCAAAGCCGTCCGCACCGTTGGTTTTTAGCCAATCCGTCGCCGAAACTTTCTCTGCCATGACCGCATGGTTACGCCCTGCTTTTAGGTCAAGGTAGGCGTTAATGTAGCTATCATACAGCTGAACACGGTTGCCGTCTTTGCCATCATAATGCTCGCTGATATAGGCTGCGCCTGTGGTGGAACGCTGACCACCCAGCACTTTTTCTGTGATGGCGTTCGGGTCGAAACTACCATCTGTTTTTGACAGCCAAACGATGGTATTAGAAAAATACGGCTCGCTAAAATCCACTTTTTCTAGGCGTTCAGGGGTGATGGACATACCTGCGATGATGGCATCGTACTTATTCGTTAATAGCCCTGGCAAAATACCGTCCCAGTCTTGTGCCACAAGCTCGCACTTGGCGTTCATTTTTGCACATAAGGCATTCATCACGTCGACATCAAAACCCACAAGCTTCCCATCTGCCGACATGTCATTAAAGGGCGGATACGCTCCCTCGGTCGCCACACGAATCACTCGCTGGGCATCTGCTGCTGGCTGTGCTTCCGCTTTCGGGGCTTCTTCGGCAGGCTTCGCACAAGCCGTCAATAAAGTTGCTGCCAAAGCAGTCAAAAAAATGCGTTTCATAAAATCTCCGTTTTGGGCTTGCCCAATTATTTTTTTCAAATCAATCATTGATGCGACGCCATAAAATCACGCACACGCTGTGATTTTGGGTTATCAAATACCTCAGCAGGCGTGCCAATCTCTTCGATACGCCCTTGGTGTAAAAACACCACTTTGCTAGACACTTCTCGGGCGAATCGCATTTCATGCGTCACGATGAGCATGGTACGCCCCTCGGCTGCCAGCTCACGCATCACCGCCAAAACCTCATTCACAAGCTCGGGGTCTAACGCAGAGGTTGGCTCATCAAAAAGCAGCACCTTGGGACGCATTGCCAAAGCACGAGCAATAGCAACCCGCTGACGCTGACCACCAGACAGGTTATCAGGATAGGCGTCTTTTTTATCCAAAAGCCCGACTTTCGCCAAAAGCTTTTCGGCGTCACTAATCGCCTCGGCACGGCTTAGCTTTAAGACTTGGGTTGGACCTTCGATGATATTCGCCAAAATGGTTTTATGCGGCCAAAGGTTAAAATTCTGGAACACAAAGCCCACTTTAGCACGCAACGCCTCAAGCTGCTTGACATTCACAGGCACTAGCCCATCTTTTTTATGCGGTTTTAGTTGTAGCTCTTCTTGCCCAAGGATAATTTTTCCTTGGGTGGGATTTTCAAGCAAATTGATACAACGCAGCAGCGTAGACTTGCCTGAACCTGACGAACCCAGAATACTAATCACATCACCATCATAGGCGGTCAAAGAAACGCCTTTTAACACCTCAAGCGAGCCGTAGCTTTTGTGAATGTCTTGTAAATCAAGGGCGATGGAGGGCTGTGACATAAACGACCTGCGTAAAACCAAATAAAAAACGTCTATTTCATGGCAAAACGCCATGTCAATCTTAAAAAATGTGTGCTTATTGTGACGAAAAGCACCGAAAAAGGCAAATACTTTTACAAAAAAGTTGCCCTAAATGCACCAATTCATGAAAAAAAGTAAGGTGACGCCTATTTTTCAATGCGTTGGCGGAACTTTTGTCCCGCCTTAAACGTCACCACCCGTCTGGCAGAAACAGCAACTTTCTCGCCAGTTTTCGGATTTCTACCAGGGCGGACTTTTTTGTCTTTTAACTCAAAATTACCAAAACCTGACAGCTTCACCATTCGCCCCTCGATAAGATGATGGGCGATGGTCTCAAAAAAACTGTCCACCAAAAGCCGTGCTTGCTGTTTGGTTAATCCTTGACGTCGCATTAAATGCTCGGTCATGTCTGCTTTTGTGAGTGTTGTCATCGTTATCTTCCTTGTTAGCTGTCACGCAGCTTGGCGTCAAAGGCAGCACTCAGTGCAGTCACCACCTTATCCCCAAGCGACTTAATGGTCTCATCGGTTAGCGTATCTTCTGTATCCTGCCATACCAGTGCAAACGCCAAAGACTTCTTGCCCAAAGGCAGTCTATCACCTGCATAGACATCAAAGAGCCACGCTTGGGTAAGCTTCTCCCCTGCTGCCTTGCGTGCTGTCAAAAGCACGTCCTGCCATGCCACTGTGCTATCCACCAAAAAGGCGAAGTCACGTCTGACTTGCGGGAATTTGCTCGGGGCGGTGATGGTGCTGACGCTTTGCAATGCCAGCACCTCCGCTAAATTCAGCTCAGCCACCCACACCACACCCAAGTCTAACGCCTTGGCGACTTTCGGGTGCAGCTGCCCAAAATAACCGATTTTTTTCTCTTGATAAAAAATGTCCGCACTTTGTCCTGTATGTAAAAACGACTCACGGCTTCTTTGGTAAGTAATCTCGCCAGTTGCCAGAAGTTTTTTCGGTAAAATGCTTTCGACATCGGCTTTTAAATCATAAAAATCCATCGCCGCTGTTTTTTCATTCGTCCACGGATTTTCAATGTCACGGCTGCCTGTCGCCACCAGTGCTACGGTGTCGACTTGTTCTAAACTGGCAACGCTGTCACCATGGAACGCAAGCCCCGTTTCAAAGAGACGAACCCGTGAATTTTGGCGGTTTAAGTTATGCAAAACACAAGGCAAAAGACTAGATAACAGCGTGCGTCTCATCACCGCAAGCTCGCTTGAGATGGGATTTGCCAATGCCAAAGGTGCTGCCCACTCACCATCGAACAAAGCTTCCACTTTGGCGTCGCTAAAGCTAAAACTAATCGCCTCATAGTAGCCTTGCCCCACCAGTGCCGACTTCACGCCATCAAGCCCCGCCACGCTCTTATTCTCAAACAGACGTGCAGAAAAGGCAGGTAACTGATTTTTAATGTTATCATAGCCATAAATACGGGCGATTTCTTCCGTCAAATCTTCAGAAATGGCGATGTCATAACGGTGGCTGGGTGGCGTGGCGTAGAGTACGCCCGCTTTTTCTTCTGTGCTAATCTCAAGACGGTTTAATATCTCCACCGCCTCGGACGCCTCAATCTGTAATCCAAGGCGTTTTTCAATATCCGCCACAGCAAGCAAAACCGTCTCACGTTTTGGCAAGGCAGCCACGTTCTCCACCAAAGTTTTTTCATGCACCACGCCTGCACCGAACGTATGCAGCAGGCTAACGGCACGGTCTAGGGCAAGGCTTGGCAAATCAAAGTCCACCCCCCGTTCAAACCGCTGGCTGGCGTCCGTATGTAGCCCAAAGCGTCTAGCACGCCCTGCGATGGCAAGCGGGTCAAAGAACGCACTTTCAATCACCACCGCCGTGGTCTCATCGGTCACCGCCGTGCGAAGTCCGCCCATAATCCCCGCCAAGGCAATCACCCCTGCCTCATCACAAATCACCAGCTCATCGCCAGCTAGGGTGATTTCTTGCTCATTTAAAAGCGTCAAGGTCTCGCCTGCGTTGGCGATACGCACAGAAATCTCACCGACCAGCTTGTCTGCATCAAAGGCGTGCAAAGGCTGCCCAAGCTCCATTAAAACGAAGTTGGTGACATCGACCAGTAGGTTTCTTGGTTTAATACCAGATGCCAAAAGTGCGTCGCGGATAAATGCAGGCGAAGCAGTCGTGCCAGACAGACCTGTCACCACTTGAGCAAAATAGCGGGGGCAAGCCTCCGCCTCCACACGCACGGCTTGCTTTTTAGTGCCTGCGATGGGTGCAAACGTTTTTTCAAAAGGCAAAGCAAAAGGCAGTTTATTTAAAACCGCAAGCTCACGGGCAATGCCACGCACGCTAAAGCAGTCGCCACGGTTCGGGGTGATAGAAATGTCTAGCACATGATTATCCAAGCCCAGATACGCACGCACGTCCATGCCAATCGGTGCATCAGACGGCAAAATCAAAAGTCCGTCTACGCCATCATCGACATCAATCTCAGAACCACCGCACAGCATACCATGACTTTCTACGCCCCGCAGTTTGCCTTTTTTAATCTTAAAGGGCTTGTCATCGACAGGGGGAAGCTCCGCCCCCACAAGGGCAACGGGCACACGCACACCCACCGCCACATTCGGCGCACCGCAGACGATTTGTAAGGGCTCAGAGGCATGCTCGCCGACATTCACCTTGGTGACTTTTAATTTATCCGCATCAGGGTGCTGCACCACTTCTAGAACTTCACCCACCACCACGCCCTGAAACTCACGGGCGACTTTTTCTAAACCGTCCAACTCAAGCCCTGCCATGGTGAGCTGTTCGCCAATTTGTTCAGCGTTTAAGCTTGGGTTTACCCATTGACGTAACCAATTTTCACTTAATTTCATTTTTTATCTCTTTTAAAAATACTTTTTATCAATACTTATTTTTAGATTAAGCAAACTGCCTTAAAAACCGCACGTCATTTTGGTAAAACAGTCTTAAATCATTCACGCCATAATACAGCATCGCAAACCGCTCAATACCCATACCAAATGCGAAGCCTTGGTATTCATTCGGGTCAATGCCACAGCCCGCCAAAACTTTCGGGTGCACCATGCCACAGCCCAGCACTTCAAGCCACTTGCCGTTTTCTGCCAAAATGTCCACTTCAGCGGACGGCTCTGTGAACGGAAAATAAGAGGGGCGAAAACGCACGGTGAGTTTTTTGCCAAAAAACGCTTCTAAAAACTCATGAATCAGCCCTTTTAATTCAGCGAAGTTGGTGTGCTTACTGACATACAGCCCTTCCATTTGATGAAACATGGGCGAATGCGTCTGGTCGCTGTCATTGCGGTACACACGCCCTGAACAGATGATACGAATGGGCGGTGCTTCTTTTTCCATGGTGCGGATTTGCACGCCTGAGGTATGCGTTCTTAAAAGATAATTTGCATCGAAATAAAAGGTATCGTGCATGGCACGGGCGGGGTGATGGCTTGGGATATTTAACGCCTCGAAGTTATAATAGTCGCTCTCCACTTCAGGACCTGTAGCGATGTCAAAGCCCGCCTGCACGAAAAACTGCTGCATACGCTTAGCTGTAAGACTCACAGGGTGCAAATTCGCACGGCGTTCAGCACGGGCGGGCAAAGTAATGTCAATCGCCTCTGTCAAAAGCTTCTTTTCTAACGCCGCCGCCGCCAGCGTCTCGCCTTGGCTGTCAAATGCCTCTGTGATGGCGGTACGCACCTCGTGCAGATACGCACCGTAGCGTTTTTTCTCCTCAGCAGACAGTCCGCCCAGTGCTTTAGACAGTGCCACAAGCTCGCTTTTTTTGCCTTGCAAGGCGACTTTTAAGGCTTGTAGCTCGCTTTCGTCATTGGCTGCTTTGATGGCGGTCACCGCTTGCTCGCCATACTGACGAAAAGCAGACTCACCTAAGTGGCTTAAAGGGGCGTTTTCTGGCAGATTTAGACTGGGTAGGCTTAAAGTGGTCATGAGTCACACAACTAGTTAATTATAAAGGACTTATTGTAAAGAATTAGGGGACAAATGTAAATATCAACCCACCCAAAAAATCCTACCACCAAAAAAATCCACCCCTAAAGTCCCTCACAAAAAAACACCCGCATAAAAAATCCAAAACACATAAACAATACCCAAGTGACAGTATAACTGTTTTTATTAAACAATGAAAAATAAATGCAGATAGTTGATTTTAAATAACTTTTTTTAAAACTCAATCGCCACAGTGATGACATTTTTAGTTATATTTATTTTGTGAAACGCCTATGTAAAAATTTTTAATAAAGATGTTGCTAAAGTTTTAAAACTTGTGTATATTATCCCACAGCACACATTGATGATGCTGATTTTTTAATCGCTAGTCGCAGGGTGGCGTACGTTAGGAACGCTCCGCTACCTGCACGGAAACTTGACCAGCCATAAGGAACTTTCATGAAAAAGTCGCATTTGTTCTATGCTGTCTCAGTTGCACTTTTAGCCACGACAGCCCACGCCGCCCCTGAAGTATCAGGACGTCTATATCTTTCTGGACTGTATGAAGACACTGACGTAAAAAGCACCAACGTCGCTACGGGTGCTGACGTGACGGACGCTTCAGATAGCACCAGTCGCACCGTGCTAAACTCAGGTGGCTCTCGTCTACGTTTTAAAGGCTCAGAAACCCTAACCCCAAATACCGACCTAGAGTACTGGTTAGAATACGCCATTAAAGTAGATGACGACAACCGCACCTCAAGCGGCATCTCCCAAAACTTCGTATCCCGTAACACCTACCTTGGCTTAAAGCATAAAGAATACGGTACAGTACGTGTGGGACGTATCTACACCCCTGATGATGACATTGATTATGTCGGTGCAGGCTACCTGTACGCAGTAGGTGCAGATTTGCCATTCACCTACTTCGGTCAACGCTCTAATAACACCATTCAGTACATCTCACCGAAGATTGCTGACGCTGTACAAGTAAAACTGCACTACGCCATGGACGAAGAAAGCAACACCCAGCCTGCTGACCCAGCCACGGCAGTACCAGGCGTCACCCCACCGAACGTCAACGGCGGCGGCTTTAAAACCTTTAAAGATGGCGTCTCAACAACCGTAAATCGTGATTTTATCGCAGGTCACGTTCTTTATAGCAAAGACAAGCTAAACGCAGGTGTGGCATACACCCACGCAGGTGATGAATTTAACGCCCTACGTGCGATGGCGTCTTATGATGTCACCGACAAGCTAAACCTTGGCGTGATGGCACAGCGTGTGGACTATAACAGCGGCAACCCTGAACTTGGTGTGGTCGCAAGCGGTTACTACAAGCTAGACCCAAAACATGACGTCTATGCCCAAGTTGGCTTTGCGGATAACTACGGTGGCTACAAAGATGGCGAGACCACTCGCTTCTCTGTTGGTGGCATTAAGTGGCTGAAAAAAGATGGCGGCACTCGTGTACGTGTCTTCGGTTCACTGAACCACGCTGACACCACCAGCTTCTCTGGTAACGGTGCAAGCTTAGTGAAAAAAGAAACCACCGCCTTTGGTATTGAGACAGGTGTGCGTTACGACTTCTAAACCGCTCACTTTCCTTGAGATTAAGATACAAAAAATCCGCTCATCTTGGGCGGATTTTTATTACTCATATTTGGCTTTAAGCCTAAATCCCACAGGGGACAGATTTTATCCTTATATAATATTCAGCCTATCCGACACACGCTGGGTTTTTCGTTCATGATAAGTGAAAAACAAAAACGACTTAAAGGGCGAGTAAGCCTAGGCCTTATTCAACTTTAATTGAATTATCCTTAAAAAAAGCACACCCCTTAAGGCAAAACCACACGGCTAACTCGCCAATGAACCAGCCCCTCTCGTCTTAGATACGCCGCCACAGGTTGCCCTGATATGCTGCCCTCCACCGAAAAACAGTTTAGACCACAGTAGCTAAGCACGGGCTTGGTCGGGACGGGCTTGCCGAATTTTTCAATGACTTTTTTATGGACGATGGCTTCTTGGGCAGCAGCGGCTTTTTTTATGTCACCACCAGACAGCACCAAGTCTTTTAAGAACTTATCATAATCCACATAGCCACTTACCATAGCCCATGCCGCAAAAAACCGCTCACTTTCTGGAGTGACATACGCCCCTGACAGCTGCATTAAGTTGTCCTTGGTGAATGCGTCATCGATGGTTTTATCCAGCTGTTTTTTGGCGGTTTGTTTAAGCGTGTCGGCGGCATCGGGCAAAAACCCCGCAAGCGTTGCCACCCGAGAATCGGCAAGCCTCTCTTCTAGGCGTGCATGCAAGTCCACCTTGACGCTACTTTTTATTTCATCAACCGCCAAAAACTGCACCACTTTGTCATACTTGCCTTGTTCATGGGCGGTTTTTAATTGATACAGCATAAAATACGGACTGGCAAACACCACCGCCATGCATACTACCGCCAGCACCAAAGCACCGATAACGAAAAAACGTGTGCGTTTCATGAGATTCCTTTAAATCACCCAAAAAATACCGCCCAAACTGCGGCATCTTCTTAAAAAAATAAATAAAATGAAGATTGATCAGCACCACCCATCAAAAAAGATACAATCGGGTAAGTCAATAACTAAAAAGTCTTACAAAAATAATAAAATTTCTTGACTTTCTGTAGCAAATAAGGTTAGATATGTTTTGTGCTTTGTGTCATTTTCAACCAAGCCAATTTTCCGTTATTTTACCATAAGGACATACGTATGAACGCAAAATTTGTTCCCAGTGCATTGCTTGTTGCATTAAGTGCCGCATTGTTCGGCTGTAACAACAACCAAAATACAGAAGCCCCCGCCAAAAGCGAAACGCCGACCCCTGCAACCACCGCCAGTGCTGACGTACCAGCCAATGAACTAGCAGACGTCCAAGAAATCACCATCAACAACGGTGCTGAGCCTGAGTCGCTTGACCCACACAAAGTGTCTGGCGTACCTGAGTCTAACCTAATCCGCCAAATGTTGGTCGGTCTAACCAGTTCTGACGCTGACGGCAAAACTATCCCTGGCATGGCGACAGAATGGTCAAGCCCTGACAACAAAGTCTGGACGTTCAAGCTACGTGACGCAAAATGGTCAAATGGCGACCCTGTGACCGCAGAAGACTTCGTGTTCTCTTTCCGCCGTCTCACCGACCCGAACACCGCTTCTCCATATGCCACTTATCTTGCGGACGCAAAAGTTATAAACGCACAAGACATCGTTGATGGCAAGGCAGCTCCTGACACCCTAGGCGTTAAAGCCATCGATGACAAAACCCTAGAAGTGACGCTATCTGAGCCCGTACCTTTCTTCCCAGATATGCTTATGCATACTGCTGTGAAGCCTGTCAACCCAAAAACCGTACAAGAACTGGGTGAGAAATGGGTAACACCTGCCACCTATGTGGTAAACGGTCCATATAAGCTATCTGAATGGCAAGTCAACGAAAAAATCGTGCTTGAGCGTAACCCAAACTACTTCGATGACGCAAAAACCACCATCAATAAAGTCACTTTCTTAGCAGTACCCTCAGGGGCAACCGAGCTGACCCGCTATAAAGCAGGTGACCTAGACGTAGGTTCTGTTGATGCAACCCAGTTTGAGCAAGCCAAAGCCGAACTTGGCGATGAAATCAAAATCGCTCCAAACCTATGTACCTATTATTATGAATTTAACCACACCAAACCACCGTTCGATGACGTGCGTGTACGTAAGGCGTTGTCTTTGGTTTATGACCGTGACACCGTGGTTAATGGCATCTTAAAGCAAGGTCAAACCGTTGCCTACCAATTCACCCCAGAAGCCACCCAAGGCATGAACAATTACACACCTGAGTGGAAATCTTGGGACAAAGCCAAGCGTATCGAAGAAGCAAAAAAACTTCTGGCTGAAGCTGGCTACGGCGAAGGCAATCCTTTAAAAGTTGAACTACTGTACAACACCAGTGATGCTCACAAGGTCTTGGCAGTTGCTTCTGATTCTTTCTGGAAAGAAGCCTTCGGTGGAAATGTCATTAACGTCAGTCTAAACAACCAAGAGTGGAAAACTTACCTAGAAACTCGCCGCACCCAAAAGCATGACATTGCTCGTGGCGGCTGGTGTGCTGACTACAACGAAGCGTCGACTTTCCTAAACACCTTTAGGTCTAATAACTCAAGCAACTACGGTAAGTATAACAACCCTGAGTTTGACCGCTTGCTAGACAGCACACTTGGCGGAGATGTCACTCCAGAACAACGCGCAGAGATCTACAAGCAAGCTGAAGCAATGTTAGATAAAGATTCTGCGACCATCTTCGTGTATCAGTACGTTACGCCTTACCTAATCAAGCCTTACGTTCTAGGCTTCCCAGTGAACGACCCACTAGGAAACTGGCACGTCAAAGATTTGAAGATTGCAAAACACTAAATCTTAAAAAAAAATCGGGAAGTACACATTCCCGATTTTTTATTTTTTAAAAACCAAAAACACCTAAAAGCACCTACCCATTCTCCCAAATTCGCCACGCTTTCTTTCGCGCCAAACCAAAAGTCAAACGCCCCACCCTTTATAAAAATCCATTCACCCAACAAATAAAAAATCCACTATGAGTTTTGATTTGTCATTTTATAAAAAACTTGCTATTTTTTTAAATAAGCATTGACAACCTTATGAAAAACATATTAGATTATATATCTAGCCACAGCAAAACCTACCATGAGGCAATGGACGCCTGTTTGTCTTTTGTCACCGTTTTTGGTTAAACTTGGCTTTTGATGCCGTCTAGCAATTTTTATAGCGGCTTTTTATAAGGAAATATCATGACCCACGCCACTCGTTTTTTTAAAACACCCATCGCCCTTGCCATGGGCTTGACGCTCGCTTTGGCTGGCTGCTCTAATCCGAACACGCCTACCGAAAACACCGCAGAAAAATCCAGCGAAAACACCTCTGACGCCACCGCTACAAAAGCAAACAGCACCCAATCCATCACCATCAATAACTCAAGCGAACCTGAAACGCTTGACCCACAACTTGCCCAAGGTGTCCAAGAAGCGAACATCATTCGCCAGTTTAGCGAGGGACTGGTTACCATCGATGCGGACGGGAAAATCGTCCCCGGCATGGCGACAGAATGGTCAAGTCCTGACAACAAAGTCTGGACGTTCAAGCTACGTGACGCAAAATGGTCAAATGGCGACCCTGTGACCGCAGAAGACTTTGTTGCGGGTTGGCAACGACTGGTCGACCCAAAAACAGGTTCTTACTACGCCAGTTATCTGGCAGACGCCAAGGTGTTAAACGCCCAAGATGTCATCGATGGTAAGCTGCCCGTGGATAAGCTTGGAGTTAAGGCTGTTGACAGCAAAACTCTTGAAGTGACGCTTTCTGAAGCTGTGCCTTATCTGCCAGACATGCTGTACATGAGCGTGGTGCACCCCATTCATAAACCCACTCTGGAAGCACATGGGGACAAATGGGTTTCGCCTGAGAACATCGTGGTGAACGGACCTTACAAACCTACTCTTTGGAGTGTTAACGAAAAAATCGTACTTGAGCGTAACCCAAGCTACTACGACAACGCCAACACCAAACTTGATAGCTTGACGATTCTACCGCTCTCTTCTGCCACCACGGACGTGATGCGTTATCAAGCAGGTGAGATTGACATCACCGCCAGCGAGCTGCCGCCCGAGCAATTCGCCAACCTAAAAAGCAAGCACGGGGACGAGCTAAAAACCGCACCCACGCTGTGTACTTATTATTATGACCTAAACCACTCCAAGCCTCCTTTTAACGACCCCCGTGTCCGCCGTGCGATGGTGCTGTCCTTTGACCGTGAAACCATCACAAACAACGTCATGGGTCAAGGGCAAATCCCAGCCTACCAATTCACCCCCACCGCCATCAAAGGCAACCTAAACTACACGCCTGAGTACAAGGCATGGGATAAAGCCAAACGCCTAGAAGAAGCAAAAAGACTCTTAAATGAAGCAGGTTATAACGAACAAAATCCGCTAAACTTCGAGCTGTTATATGACACCAACGAAAGCCACAAGAAAATCGCTGTGGCGGCGGCCAGCCTTTGGAAAGAAAACCTTGGTTTTGTGAATGCCAATCTCACCAACCAAGAATGGAAAACCTACCTAGACAGCCGAAGAAATGGCAACTACCAGATGGTACGTGCCAGATGGTGTGGCGATTATAACGAGGCATCAACGTTCCTAAACTTGCGTAAATCCAACAACAGCAACAACTGGTCACGCTACAACAACCCCGCCTATGACGCCATCATGGATAAAACCCTACAAGCAGGCGTAACGGACGCTGACCGTATTAAGCTCTATCAGGACGTAGAAAAACTCATGGATGAAGACAGCACCCAAGTGAATATCTTCTACTATGCCAACGTCCGCCTTGTGAAGCCTTATGTTCAGGGCTTCTCAAACAAAGACCCACTCGACCAATGGCACGCCAAATACTGGTCGGTGAGTAAATAAGCACCCTACCCAAGCACGCCCACTTACGGGCAGGCTTGGGTGGATTTTAATCCAAACGGATTTTCTTTTTGGCATTCGCCCTTCATCATTCATAGGAGATTTTTGATGAAACTATCTAAAACCCATCTTTTGGCCAGCAGCGTTGTTAGCACCATGCTACTTTTGGCAGGATGTGGCGGCGGCAATAACGCCACGACCGCAGACGCCCAAAAAACAGACGCCGCCAGCACAGAAGCTGTCAATGCCACACCCAAGGCAACCGCCCCCACCCCAGCTGGTAAAATCGGTGTCAATCTGGCAAGCGGTGCTGAGCCTGAATCGCTCGACCCGCACAAATCCTCAGACGCTGCCTCCTTTGACATTATGCGTCAGATGCTAATCGGTCTAACCACCTCTGATAGTACAGGGGCGACCATTCCAAGTGCCGCCGAAAGCTGGACGAATGTCGATGAAAAAGTCTGGACGTTTAAGCTGCGTGACGCCAACTGGTCAAATGGTGACCCGCTAACCGCCCATGACTTCGTATACAGCTTACAGCGTCTCACCGACCCAAAAACTGGCTCACCTTACGCCAGCTACCTTGTGGACGCCAAAGTTCTAAACGCCTTTGAAGTCACCGAGGGCAAAGCGGGCGTTGAAGCCTTGGGCGTCAAAGCACTGGACGACAAAACCCTAGAAATCACCCTAAGCGAACCTGTACCTTATTTCCCTGACCTTCTCACCCTGCCTGTGACTTATGCGGTGAATAAAAAAGCCGTAGAAACCCACGGTGACAAATGGGTAGAACCTGCCAACTATGTGGTAAGCGGTGCCTACAAATTAAAAGACTGGGTGGTTAACAGCCACATCACCATTGAAAAAAACCCAAGCTACTATGACGCTGCCAACACCAAAATCGCCGAGGCAAGCTTCCTGCCCGTCAGCGGCTCAGCTGCGGTAAACCGCTATAAAGTGGACGAACTGGACGTGGTGGGTGTACCACCAGAGCAAATCGAAAAACTAAAAGCCGAGCATGGCGATGAAATGCACGCCTCTCCACGTCTATGTACATTCTACCTAGAGCATAACAACGCCAAGGCCCCCTTTGATGATGTACGTGTCCGCCGTGCCATCTCACTGGTCATTGACCGTGAAACCTTGGCAGATAAAGTCATCAAGCGTGGCGAAAAAGCCACCTACCAGTTCACCCCACCCGCCATTCAAGGCATGGGCGAGGTGAATGTCGAGTGGAAAGCATGGGATAAAGCCAAGCGTGCCGAAGAAGCCAAAAAACTACTGACCGAAGCAGGCTACAGTGCTGAAAAACCGCTGAAATTTGAAATCCTATACAGCACCAGCGAGATGGCTAAGCTCATCACCACCGCCGCCTCAGCGATGATTAAAGAAGAGCTGGGCGGCATGGCAGAAGCTAGCCCCATCAACCAAGAATGGAAAACCATGCTGTCGACTCGCCGTGAGGGCAAGTATAACACCGCTTTCGCTGGCTGGTGCTCCGACTACAACGAACCATCGACCTTCCTAAACGTCATGCGTTCTGGTAACTCGAACAACACCGGAAAATACAGCAACCCTGAGTTCGACAAGCTGCTTGAACAAACCGTGAAAGCAGGTCTAACGCCTGCCGACCGCATCAAGCTCTACCACGAAGCCGAGCTTATCATGGACAAGGACGCGGCCATTGCCCCTGTGTACACTGGTGTATCCTTACGTCTGGTGAAACCCTACCTACAGGCAGACAGCTTAGCCGACCCAAGTGGCAACTACCAAATCAAAGACTGGGAATTAAGATAATCTTTTTACCCAAAAGAAAACACACCGCCTCGGTGTGTTTTTTATTTTTAAGTTTATGAATGTATTCTGTCAGTTACATCATTCTTTAATTTTTCTTTCATGATTTTAAGCCAAAGAATAGAATTTTTCTCATTTAAACCTTTGATTTATCAAAAAATAACTTTATTTATCGGAAAAGCCCATTTATCCAGTGAAAAAATAAAAAATTTCCCCCATTTTTTAATTATATTCCATAAAAAATCCTCAGCAAACCCGTGTATTTGCCAAAAATTTTGCTATAATGTGCCTCACTATGTGTGTTTGTGTAAAACAAATATTTGTTGTTTTTTCAGACACCTGCCAGTCAGACCGACCAGCCAACATACCTACTTGATGAACCACCCAAATTGGAAACTCATTGGGGCATCATTGGGATAGTGGCAGCGACTCCTCAAGGAAGTTTTTATGTTTAAACTGATTTTTAAACGTACGCTAGAAGCAATCCCGACATTGCTGTTTTTGATTACCATCTCATTTTTTATGATGCGTCTTGCCCCTGGAAGTCCGTTTACGGGCGAGCGTAACCTCCCGCCTGCAGTGTTGGCGAACATCGAAGCCAAGTACAACCTAAACGACCCGCTGTGGCTACAGTACCTAAACTACCTAAAGCAGCTGCTGCATGGCGATTTTGGTCCTTCTTTTAAGTACAAAGACCACACCATCAATGAGCTTTTGTCTCAGACTTTGCCCATTTCTGTTGAGCTTGGGCTGTATGCTTTTGTGATTGCCGTAACGATTGGTGTGACCGCAGGGGTCATTGCCGCTCTAAAACAAAACAGCCTATTTGACTATGTTTTAATGACGCTTGCCATGGTGGGTGTCGCTGTGCCGAACTTCGTCAAAGCACCACTTTTGGTTTTGGTTTTCGCGGTGACGTTAAAATGGCTCCCTGCAGGTGGCTGGAATGATGGGGCATTACGTAACCTCATTCTGCCTGTTACCGCACTAGCGACAGGCTACGTCGCCTCCATTGCCCGTATCACCCGCGGCTCAATGATTGAGACCATGAACTCGCAGTTTATCCGCACCGCCCGTGCCAAGGGTTTGCCGATGAGTCACATTGTTACTAAGCACGCATTGCGTCCTGCGATGCTGCCCATCATCTCTTATCTAGGCCCTGCCTTTGTGGGGATTATTACAGGCTCTATCGTCATTGAAACCATTTTTGGCTTGCCGGGCGTAGGTCAGATGTTCGTAAATGGGGCGTTAAACCGTGACTACAGTCTGGTGCTTAGCGTCACCATTTTGTCAGGCGTACTTACCATTGTGTTTAATACCGTGGTGGATATTTTGTACACCGTCATCGACCCGAAAATTAAGTATTGATTTAAAAAGGATTGTTTATGTCTCATACAAGCCAAACCATACAGCCAACCACGGCAACAGAGGTCAAGGAAGTCAAAGGACGCAGTCTATGGCAGGACGCTTGGCGGCGTTTTAGACACAACAAAGCTGCGTTGATTAGTGGTATCATTTTGCTCATCATCACTGCTTTTGTGTTTATCGCACCCTCGCTTGTGCCTTATAGCTATGACCACACCGACTGGGCAAATATGAAAGCTGCACCGTCCATCGCCACCAAACACTATTTCGGCACAGACACGCTGGGGCGTGACTTGCTGGTGCGGGCAGCCGTCGGGGGTCGTATCTCTTTGATGGTGGGCATCGCAGGGGCGTTCATTGCGGTGCTTGTCGGCACGGTTTATGGTGCTGTCTCAGGCTATCTGGGCGGCAAAGTTGACATGCTCATGATGCGTTTTCTTGAGGTATTAAGTGCGTTCCCGTTCATGTTCTTCGTGATTTTGCTTGTGACCTTGTTCGGTCGTAACATCATCTTTATTTTTGTTGCCATCGGCATGGTGTCGTGGCTGGACATCGCGCGTATCGTACGGGGTCAGACCTTAAGCTTAAAAAACAAAGAATTCATCGAGGCGGCGCACGTCTGCGGCGTGTCAGGCTGGAGCATTGTTAAACGCCACATTATCCCCAATGTCCTTGGCGTAGTGGTAGTTTATGCGTCCTTGCTGGTACCTGGTATGATTTTATTTGAATCTTTTTTAAGCTTCTTAGGCTTGGGCGTCCAAGAACCCATGACCAGCTGGGGGGCATTACTCCAAGACGGCACACAAAATATGCAAGTCGCCCCATGGCAGCTGTTAGTGCCATCGACTTTGCTCGTTGTGACGCTGTTTTGCTTTAACTTCATCGGCGATGGTCTGCGTGACGCCCTAGATCCAAAAGACCGCTAACATAAGGAAATATCATGGCTTTATTAGAAGTAAAAGACCTAAAAGTCAAATTCGCCACCGAAGATGGCGTCGTGACAGCGGTCAACGGCTTGAACTTTAACCTAAACCAAGGCGAAACCTTAGGCATCGTGGGTGAGTCAGGCTCAGGAAAATCTCAGACTGCCTTTGCCATCATGGGACTTTTGGCGAAAAACGGTCGTGCAGAAGGCTCGATTTTGTTCGACAACAAAGAACTCATCGGCATGCGACAAACCGACTTTAACAAAATCCGCGCCAATGACGTGGCG
Source organism: Moraxella sp. (assembly GCA_030525705.1). GTDB lineage: Bacteria > Pseudomonadota > Gammaproteobacteria > Pseudomonadales > Moraxellaceae > Moraxella. The sequence continues at coordinate 9,183 of JAUNEE010000005.1, read as the reverse complement.
ATGATTTTCCAAGACCCGATGACCAGCCTAAACCCCTATATGAAAGTTGGCAACCAGCTGGCGGAAGTACTGATTTTACACAAAGGCATGAGCAAAAAAGACGCATGGGAAGAAGCCATTAAAATGCTCGATGCGGTAAAAATCCCCGAAGCCCGCAAGCGTATCGGTATGTATCCGCATGAGTTTTCAGGTGGTATGCGTCAGCGGGTGATGATTGCCATGGCACTTTTGTGCCGTCCACGCCTACTTATCGCTGACGAGCCGACCACCGCCCTTGACGTCACCGTCCAAGCCCAAATCATGGCACTGTTAAACGAACTAAAACAGGACTTTAACACCACCATCGTCATGATTACCCACGACCTTGGCGTGGTGGCAGGCACTTGTGACCGTCTTTTGGTGATGTATGCAGGGCGTACCATGGCATACGGCAAAACCGAAGAGATTTTCTACAACCCCACTCACCCTTATACCATCGGGCTTTTAGGGGCTGTGCCACGTCTTGACGGTGAGAGCAGCCGCCTTGCCACCATTCCTGGCAACCCACCCAACCTATTAAATCTACCAAAAGGCTGCCCCTTTGTCGAGCGTTGCAGTCATGCCATGGACATTTGCCATGAAGCACCGCCACCCTTAGAATTTTTGCCCAATGAACGTCAGCGTGCCTGCTACTGGAAGCACCCAAACACGCCTGCCGCCATCAAAGTACAGGAGGTTTAGATGAGTACCCCATTATTACAAGTGCGTGAGGTGCAAACCACCTTCGACATTCCCGTAAAAGGTGGCTTCTTTTGGCAAAAACCCGCCACCCTAAAAGCGGTAAACGGTGTCTCCTTTGACCTAAAAGCAGGGGAAACTTTGGGCGTGGTCGGTGAGTCAGGTTGCGGTAAATCCACCCTAGCGCGCACCATCATCGGACTGGTAAAAGCCAAGTCAGGCTCTATCCTATTTGACGGTAAAGAGCTGGTCGGCATGTCAGAAAAAGCCATGCGTGAGACCAGAAAAGACATTCAGATGATTTTTCAGGACCCTTTGGCGTCTTTGAACCCCCGTATGACGGTGGGTGAAATCATCGCTGAACCACTTCGCACCTACTACCCGAAAAAACCAAAAGCCGAGGTCGAGGCAGAAGTCAAGGCGATGATGAAAAAAGTCGGACTGTTGCCGAACCTTGTTAACCGCTATCCGCATGAATTCTCAGGCGGTCAATGCCAGCGTATCGGGATTGCCCGTGCCTTGATTTTAAGACCCAAGCTCATCATCTGTGACGAGCCTGTTTCCGCCCTTGACGTTTCTATTCAGGCACAGGTGATCAACCTGCTCCAAGAAATCCAAGAAGAAATGGGGCTAGCGCTGATTTTTATCGCCCATGACCTTTCTGTGGTGAAGCATATCTCAGACCGTGTGCTGGTGATGTATCTAGGCAATGCTGTCGAGCTTGGCACGGACGAGGCGGTCTACGCAAAACCCACCCACCCCTATACAGAAGCTCTGATGAGTGCTGTCCCCCTGCCCGACCCCGAGGCAGAGCGTAATAAAGTCATTCAGCTTTTGCCAGGGGACTTACCAAGCCCCATCAATCCGCCCTCAGGCTGCGTGTTCCGCACCCGTTGCCCACTGGCGGACGAGGGCTGTGCCAAAGACAAGCCCGTGCTATCGGGGCATGACAGTCACCAAGTCGCCTGCGTTAAACGCCAAGTGACCTCCGCCGCCTAAATGCTAAAAAAGCACCCCAAATGATTTGGGGTGCTTTTTTTTAAAGCAAACCACAAAATTGACACCGCTTTTTACTATACGCCCCGCCCCCGACTTTGTTATAATAAAAAAAATCCTCCACAAAGAAGACACATTATGACCAGTTTCCTCCCCATTACCATTTCTTGCGTTAAAGCCTACGACATTCGGGGCGAGCTTGGCGTTTCGTTGGACGAACACATCGCCTACCGTGTGGGGCGTGCCTTTGGCGAATACTTAAACCCGACTGCCGACACCAGCAAAACCATCGTGGTTGGTGCTGACATTCGCCCAAGCAGCGATGCCCTAAAACGCCAAATGGTAGAAGGCTTGACCGACAGCGGAACGAGCGTGATTGACCTTGGAATGACAGGCACCGAAGAGGTGTATTTCGCCACGAGCCACTATGGGGCGATTGGAGGCATTGAAGTAACCGCCAGCCACAACCCCATTAACTACAACGGAATGAAGCTGGTGCGTGAAAATTCCAAACCCATTAGCCTTGACACAGGGCTTGCCGACATTCAAAAACTTGCCGAAAGCGGGGCATTTAAGGAAGTAAACGCAAAGGGCAACTATGAATTAAACACCGACAAATCCGCCTACATCGCCCATTTGTTAAGTTATATTAATTTATCTAATTTAACACCCTTAAAAGTCGTGGTAAACTGTGGCAATGGCAGTGCTGCCCCTGTCGTGGATTTGTTAGAAAATGAATTTAACAAACAAAACGCCCCAATTTCATTTATCAAAATCAACCACGAACCTGATGGCTCATTCCCAAACGGCATCCCAAACCCGATGATTGTCGCCAACCGCACAGTAACAAGTCAAGCTGTGCTTGATAATGGAGCGAATTTGGCGATTGCCTTTGACGGCGATTTTGACCGCTGTTTTTTCTTTGATGAAACTGGGCGGTTTATTGAGGGAACTTATTTGGTGGGCGTACTTGCCAAAGCCTTTTTGGATAAAGAGCAGGGGGCAAGCATTGTCTATGATCCAAGAAATGTGTTAAATACCGAAAGTGTCATCAAGTCAGCCAATGGCGTGGCAAAAGTGAGTAAGTCTGGGCATTCATTCATCAAGCAAGTAATGCGTGAAACCAATGCCGTTTATGGTGGAGAAATGTCCGCTCATCATTATTTTAGGGAGTTTAATTATTGTGATAGCGGAATGATTGTCTGGCTTGTGGTGCTAGAACTCATCGCCAAATCGGGCAAATCCTTGTCAAAACTCGTTGATGAGATGATTGATAATTTCCCAATTTCAGGCGAGATTAATTTTAAATTGACAAGTGTCAGTGCCAAACAAATTTTGGCGGAATTTGAACAAAGTTTGGGCAAATTTGACAACAAAACACCAAGCGTGGACACATTGGACGGGCTGTCGGTGAATTTTGATGATTGGCGGTTTAATGTGCGTGCGTCCAATACCGAACCTTTGGTACGCCTAAATGTCGAGAGCGTGGGCGATAAGGCACTGCTTGACGACAAAACCAAACAGCTTTGTGATTTTATCATCGCTAAGGGCGGGGAATTTGCTGACCATTGACAGCGTCCGTAGTCTAAAAATCGGTTCACAATGAGCCGATTTTTATTCTTTTGTGCGACCAAAGCCCCAAAACACCAGCACCGCCAGCCCCAGTATCAGACCTGCCACCACTCCTACCCATGGCAGACCGACATACGCAATGGCAAGCCCACCGACCATCGCCCCCGCACCAATACCGACATTAAAAATCCCCGAAAAAATCGACATAGCAACATCGGTGGCATCAGGGGCGGATTTTAAGGCACGCATCTGCAACGCCAGTGCCAATGCCGTCATCGACACGCCCCACACGCATAAAAGCACCGCCCACGGCACAAGTCCACCACTCAGCGGCAGCAGCAAAAACAGCCCCGAAAGCATACCGAAAAATGCCGTCATTAAAAACTGGTCGCCCCGCTTATCATAAAACCGCCCAAATAAGACACTGGCAAAAATCCCCGCCACCCCGAAGAGCAAAAGCACCGCCGTCGCCACATTCGCCCCGAAATCCGTCACCGTCAGCACAAACGGCTCAATATAACTATAAGCGGTAAAATGTGCCGTCACCATCAAAAGAATCATGGCATAAACAGCGATAAGCGGTTTATTTTTTATGATGGCGGGCAAACTGTCAAAACTGCCGACATTTTGAACAGGCAAACGAGGCAAGCACCATGCCAAAAGCCCCATAATCCCCACGCCAAACAGCCCAATCACCCCAAAGCTTAGCCGCCAGTCGAACGCCTGCCCCAACAGCCGACCCAAAGGCAAGCCTAAAATCATTGCCAAAGCACCGCCTGTCGCCAACAGCCCCAAGGCTCGGGTTTGGTAGCCTTCGGGAGCGAGGCGTATCGCTAGGCTTGCGGTAATTGACCAAAAACAGGCATGTGCCACCGCCACCCCCGCTCGGCTAACAAGCAGCATGCCAAAACTGCTCGCCAAAAAACTGACCAAATGACTGCCCACAAATACCAAAAACAAGCCCAATAGCAGTTTTTTACGTTCCACTTTGGCGGTCAAAAGCATAATCGGCAAGGACAGCACCGCCACAATCCATGCATACACCGTCATCATTAGCCCTGTCTCTTTGGCACTCATGCCAAAGCTTGCCCCGATGTCGGTCAAAAGCGCAATGGGAATAAACTCTGTGGTATTAAAAATAAATGCCGCCATCGCAAGGACGATGACGGGTACTCGGCTGGTTTGTTGCATATTCAATCATTAAACATGGTGGCTGACAAAGCAGATTGGCAAGATTTTCTTAACTTGCCTTTCGGTTTTGCTTTTTAGGAGAAAATAGCAGTCGTCAAAGCAGTATTGCTGTTTAGAGGTTTTCCCCTCGGGCGTATTTTAAGCTAGAGCCTAAAAAGCTTTTAAGTATATCTTAAATACCGCATCCGTTTTTGGGCATCTGTTTTTAGACATCTACTTTTAAGCGTCTTTGACGAGTGACCTCATAAAGCATCATGCCTGTGGCAACGCTGACATTTAGGCTTTGGGGGCGGTCGGGATTATTCGCCATGGGAATCATCACTAAAGTATCACACAGCGTGGCGGTTAGCCGTCTCATGCCGTCTCCTTCTGAGCCCATGACAATCGCCACTTTACCAGAAAAATCACAGCATTCACTCAACACAGCCGTTTCATCTAACGCCGTCCCAAACACGAATACGCCTGCTTTTTTTATCATCTCAAGCGTACGTGCAAGATTGGTGACGCTAATGACTGGCACAACTTCACTCGCTCCCACAGAAACTTTAGCGACGGTCGGGGTGATGGTGGCGGATTGGTTTTTTGGCAAAATCACCGCATCCACGCCCATCGCTGACGCTGTCCGCAGACACGCCCCAAGGTTGTGGGCGTCCGTGATTTGGTCAAGCACCAAAAACAGGGCATCCGATTTTTCTAAAAGCCGTACCAAATCCGCCTCGTCCGCCAAGGCAGGCATTCTCGCTGACAGCACGACGCCTTGATGCTGGGGAGAGCCGCACAGTTCGTCTAAGCGGTTTTTTTGGGCGAATTGCACCGCCACGCCTAAATTTTTAGCGACCGTCACAATCTCATCGACCCCACTGTTTTGATTGCCCTCTTGGATAAATAACGCCAAAGCATCTAAAGGACGATGTTTTAGCAGGGCATTGACGGCATGAATGCCATAAAAATGGGGCTTGGTGGCGGGTTTTTTCGTGGGTTTTATTTGGACGTCTGATTTTTTTTGGGCATTAAAGGCAGCGAACTTCATGCTTGTTTTTTTATTTGATTTTGTATTCGTGTGGGATTTGGTTTTTTTGGGAAAGCTTGTCATAATAGACCTTTGGCGATGGAGATAGAAAACTCTCTGCTGGGAACAGCACCGTCCCACTCCGCATCTAATGATGTTCAGACAGTCGAGCCAACCACAGAGAGTAAATTCAGTATAACAAAAACCCAAGAAAAAAGCACGGGGCGTGCTACACCCCGAAAACAAAAGCCACTAAAAACGCTTAGCCCTCCAGATGGCGGATATACTGTAACACGCCTGCGGTCAGCACCCAGACTTTCGTGCCTGACGCCACCACAAAGGACTGCCCCTCACGGTAAGTCGAGGCAGGCTCATCACCGATGGCAACTTCACAGTCGCCTTGGGTAATCTCGAACCGCTCAGCGGATTTGGCGTCCGTCATCAAAACGAAGCTTAAGCCGTCCGCCTCACCCAAAAGACAGCCTAAGATTTTTTGATGACCATCACTAAACGACAGCGTCCGCTCGATGTGCCGCCCGCCCTCGCTAACCACGGCACGGGCATTTAAACTGACTTGATTGAATTGTAGATTTGGCATAAAAACCCCAAGCAAAGCTTAACTGACTCATATAAGATAACAAAACTTCCCTCATCTGACAACAAAAAGTTAACACACCTTCAGACTTGCCCGAATTTTTTCTTGAAAAGCAGAAAATCACCCCCATTATGGCAGGTTTAACGACCTTGGATTTGTTCGGATTTGTCTCATGCTACATACCTTACAGCTACAGAATTTCGCTTTGGTAGATGATGCTGAAGTGACCCTAAATGCAGGATTTAACGTCATCACGGGCGAAACAGGCGCAGGCAAATCCTTGATTTTAGACGCACTCACCTTATGCATGGGCGGACGGGGCGTGTCTGAAATGGTGCGTTTTGGCAAAAAAAATGCCGAGCTTGTGGCACATTTTGACAGTGATAACGAAGCCGTCGCCGCTTGGTTTAGAGAGCATGAACGGGATTTTTGTGAGGGTGAGCTGATTATCCGCCGTCAACTGACAGCGGAGGGGCGGTCTAAGGCGTGGATTAATGGCGTGCCTGCCAGTCTGGCTGAATTAAAATCCTTGGGGTTGCTTTTAGTGAACATTCACTCTCAGCACGCAGGGCTTGACCTTTTAAAGCCGAATTTCGCCTTGCACTGGCTAGACACCGTGGCAGGACTGACCGAAGATGCCGCTGCCCTAAAAGCTGCCTACCAAAACTGGCAAGCCCTGCAGCACGAGCAAGAACAAGCCGCCGCCGCCCTAAGCGGACGCCTTGACCGCATTACCTTATTAAAAAGCAAGCTAGATGACATTACTCCTTTGATGGGGGTAGATATGGCAGCGGTCGAAAGCCAGTATGACGAGCTGTCCAACATAGAGCAGCTCATCAATGACGCCTTTTCTGGGGCGATGCTCCTAGACGGAGACGGGGACGAACCGAGTGCCGTGACGCTTTTAGGGCGGGCGATTCGTCTGTGTGAAAAAAACAGCCACCTGAGCGAAACTTTCAGCCACGCCGCAAATCAACTCACCGAGGCGTTCGAGCTTATCAAAGACACCGCCATGTCACTGGCGGATTATGGCGACAACCAAAGCACCGACCCAGAAACCCTAGAAAAACTAAACAGCCTGATGAGCCAAGCCCACAGCCTGTCAAGCAAATACCGCACGCCCATCACTGCCCTTGTCAGCGAGGCGAAAAGCTGGCAAGAAGAGCTGGACAAATTAGAAACCCTGCCAGACGCTGCCAGCCTAGAAACCGAAATCGCCAACGCCTATGACAGCTATGCCACGCTTGCCCGTGCTTTGACAGAAAAAAGAAAAGCGGCTGCCGTGAAATTCTGCACACAGCTAGAAGAGAAGCTTGCTCCGCTGGCGTTGCCAAATGCCAGCTGTCAGTTCGTCTTCGAACCTCGCCAAAGTGCCGCCGCCTTTGGGCTACACGATGTGGATTTAATGTTCAGTGCCAACGTGGGTATGCCGCTGTTGCCTTTACACAAGGTTGCCTCAGGTGGGGAGCTGTCTCGTATGGCGCTGGTCATGCAAGTCATGCGTGCCAAAAGCCAAGAAGGGCTACCGCTTTTGGTCTTTGACGAAGTGGACGTGGGCATTAGCGGCGGCACTGCCCAAGTGGTCGGCGAGCTATTACGGACGCTCGGCACAAGCCAGCAGTTACTTGCCATCACTCACCAAGCCCAAGTCGCCGCTTCAGGGCATGGGCATATTTTAGTGAAAAAAGAACACGGTGAGCTAACCACCAGCCACTTTGAACTGCTTACAGGCGAAGCACGGGTGCATGAGCTGGCTCGTATGTCGGGGGGTGTCAACATCACCGATGAGACCCTAGCACACGCCAGAAGCCTACTTGACGCCACCTTATAACCCTAAAGGAAAACCAAACCACCATGCACAGCCTAACGCACCATTTTTTAATCCCCACAGAACATATGAACGATGAACGATTTTTCGGTTCACTCATCTATATCTGTCGCCACAGTGCGGACGGGGCGTGGGGCTTTGTCGTGAATAAGCCCAGTAAAAGCCTCAGCGTGGGCGGACTTTTGGGTGATATGCGTCTAGACGCTGGGGCGGACGCCATGAAAATCCCCGCCATGGACGGGGGCGTTTTACGAGGCGAAGCGGGCTTTATCCTGCACACAGGTCTGCCTGAGTTTCAGTCCTCTTTTGCCATCGGCGAAAACGTCTGCTTAACCACCAGTCGAGATATTTTGACACGGCTTGCCCCTGTGCCACAGTTTTCTCATTATCTGCTTTTAATGGGTTTTTGTAGCTGGAGAAAAGACCAACTCACCGCAGAAATCAACGCAGGCGACTGGCTAACTTGCCCTGCCAATGCCGAGATTTTATTCCACCCCGACCATGAAAAAAAGCTGGATATGGCGTATGAGCTTTTAGGCTTAAATCCAGAAAAACTCGCCCCCGTCATCGGTCAAGCCTAAGGATATGCCATGCAAGACGCTACTACCACCCTGTTAGGCTTAGATTATGGCGTAAAAAAAATGGGCATGGCTCTTGGTAACACCCTCACCCTCACCGCCCGCCCCTTTGACATTCTCGCCATGGACAATGGACAGCCCGACTGGGAAAATCTCATCGGCATTATCCATGCTTGGCAAATTAGCCATGTGGTGATAGGCTTGCCCTTGAACATGGACGGTACAGACAGTATGCTCTCAAAGCGTGCCGCCAAATTCGCACGGCGTCTGGCACACCGCTTGGGCGAAAGACGTCTAAAAGTCGCTGTTTATCTGTCCGATGAACGTCTGACCAGTCGTGCCGCCCGAGCGCTGGCATGGGAACAAGAACTCATCAAACACCCAAATGACCCCATCGATGATGTGGCAGCTTGCCTCATTCTACAAAGCTTCTTTGACAATCCCACACTTGCCACCCCGGTCACCAGCTACCATGACGACCCCGCCCATGACTAAACACGCCCGCCAAATCACCCTATTCACCCACGCCACACGCCAGACCCAATACGGGATTTGGCTTGGATTTTTGGCGATTGCCTGTTTTTGTGTCTTTGGGACGCTGGGCAGTCTGGCGCGCTTTGCTGACAGTGGTTTTGTATACGCCTGTTTTTATTATTTGCCTTATGTGCTTATCGGTCTGGGTGTGCCGTTTAGTCTA
>JAUNEE010000047.1 GCA_030525705.1 Moraxella sp. | reverse complement strand
TTGATTGCCCAAATCAAAAAGTATCATCTTTATGAAATATTACCAATCAATGAAAACCATATTTTAAATTTACAAAATTTAGAACATTTTCATAAAGATCCATTTGACCGTATTATCATTAGTCAAGCAATGTGCGAAGATTTAATACTATTAACGGTTGATGAGCATATTGTAAAATATCCGATTAACTTTATCAATAATTAAGAAATAACAATGAACACTACAAAAAAACTAAAACTCGCCATCCTAGTCTCTGGTAGCGGTAGTAATTTACAAGTATTAATTGACAAACAATTAAGCAACAGCTTAAACATAGAAATTGTCGGCGTGATTTCCAATAAAGAAACCGCCTATGCCCTAACCCGTGCCAAGAGTGCCAATATCAATACCTTTGTCATTGATAAAGACGACAATGGCAAAACTTATAAACGCATAGAATTTGAAAAAAGAGCATTGGATATTTTAAAAGAGTTACAGCCTGATTTGGTGGTTTTGGCTGGCTTTATGAAAATTTTAACACCGTTATTTATAGGTGGCGTGAATAATAAGCTAAACATTCCAATGACAAATTTACACCCGTCCATTTTACCTCATTATAAAGGCTTGGATACGCACGAGCGGGTATTAAAATCGGGTGAAAAGTTGCACGGCTGTTCGGTACATTTGGTAACCGAAGAGCTAGACGCAGGGGCGGTCATCGCCCAAGCAGTAACACAAGTCAAAGAAAATGAAACCGCCGATGACCTACAAAACCGCATTCACACCTTAGAGCATAAATTACTGCCAATGGTGGTGCATTGGTTTTCAAGTGGGATTGTGACGGTGGAGAATGGAAAGCTTGTGAGTGGTCTTGGTATGGAATTGCCCTTAAAAGTTTATTTTGACTAACAGCCTTTAACTAACGACGTTAACTCACCGCTTAAATGCTTAAAGCAATAGCCCACCACAATTTTAAACACCTTAAAAAAACCGCCCAAATGTTTGAGCGGTTATTTTTATAGCGAAAGGATTAGCGTTTTGGCGAGGTTTTTACCATCATGGTGATAAAAATCGCTGGCCAAATCACAGCAGCCACCCACCATACAGGATTCATAACAATCGCCATACCGACAAGTCCCGCCTGCACCACATAGTAGGTCATCGCAATGATGGTTTTGCGGATAATCAAACCCTCACGGTTGACCATACCCACCACCGCACACGCCGCTACAACGTTATGCACAGAAATCATGTTGCCTGCTGCACCACCGACCGCCTGTAGAGCGACCACATAAGCCGCCAGATGGTTATCTAACCCGATTTGCACTGCAGTACTCCACTGAAAATCTGCGAACATCATATTAGACACGGTATTCGAGCCTGCGATAAACGCACCCAATGCACCGATAGATGAAGCAAACAGTGGCCATGCACTCTCAAACAGACCTGCTGCACCATGTGCCAAAACGTGCGGCATGGCAAGTAGTGGCTCAGCGGCCGTTTCAGCAGATTTCGAGTTAATGAACACTTGCACCATGGGTACAGAAAACAGCAGTGCTGGTGCGGCTGCAATCATAGTTTTACCCGACTCACCCCATGATTTTTTCACTTTATCGGCATTCATCGCAAATAAGAAAATGCAGATGATAGAAACTAGCAAAAGCACAGAGCCTGGAGAGTATAATAGCTGAGTTTTGTTGGTGATTTTCGTACCGAACAGGTTGGCAAATTCAATCACAGCATTACTGCTTAACCAGTCTTTTAACGGCTTGATGGTACGTGTTGCAATCAAAATACCAATAACAATCAAATACGGAGAAAACGCTTTAAATAGTGAATAGTTCGCCTTAGGTTCGTTGGCATTCGGTGGTGGTAGTGTGCCTAGCCACTCTTCTTCCCACTTATCACGGCTTTCAAAATCAAAGGTTTCTTTTGGTACTAAAAAGCCCTTTTTCGCCGCTGGCACAACGATGGCAAGACCAACAATCGCCCCAAGTAGTGATGGCAACTCAGGACCGATGAATTTTGCGGTTAGCACATAAGGCACAGTAAAGGCAAAACCTGCGAAAATCGCAAATTTCCACGCTTTTAGACCTTCAGAAAAAGAACGGCTCGCCCCGAAGAAACGGGTCAAAAATCCGCACAAAATCAAAGGAATGAGCGTACCAACAATGGCATGAATCACGCCCACGTTACCACCGATTTGGAACAGATAATCACTCATCTGCATCGGTGCGATGGCAGCATTTACCGCTTCATTGTCAATACCCGTTTTCACTCCCAAAAGAATCGGTGTACCCACCGCCCCATAAGATACAGGGGTGGACTGGATGATCAAAATCGCCATTACACACGCCATGGCAGGAAAGCCAAGTGCCAGCAAAAGTGGCGCACCGACCGCCGAAGGCGTACCCCAACCTGTCGAACCCTCAATCAAACAACCGAACAACCACGCCACGATAATCATCTGAACACGGCGGTCGGGAGAAATGTCCATAAAGCCTTGACGAATCACTGAAATCGCACCGCTATTTTTTAGGGTGTTTAACAACAAAACCGCCGCAAACACAATAAACAGGACGTTAATCGCTGTCAAAACACCATTGGTAGTCGCCGCTGCGATTTGGTTGGTGGGTGCATCCCACACGAACAATGCCAACAATGCCGTCACCAAATACGCCACAGGCATCGCGATTTTAGCAGGCAGACGCATAATCACCAAAAGCAAAAATACCACTGCAATCGGTAACAAAGCCAAAAAAGTGTACATATACACTCCTTGTATGGGAAAACCCATTTTTAAAAAAGCCAAAATAACAGCAAAACCCACCCAAAACCAAAGACCGCCCAAGGTATGTTTGAGCGGACAATTTTTAAAAAGTCGGGCGTTTTTGCCAATTTTAAAAATCTAGCCGTTGATAAATGCACTTTTTATCGCTTATCAACAAAGGCACAATAAAATAACAATAAGTAACAAAAAAATCAATAGATATTGCAAATAATTATTATTAACAAAAGTTCACTAAAATCATCGAAAATCCATCAAATCACGCCACAAGCCCCTGCATGTCCATCAGCCCAAACGGGTACACCAGTAACGCGTCAGGCGTCACCAGAACAGGGATACGCACCGCCAGCTCGTTCATTGCTCCCATCGGCAAATCCAAAAGCTCGACCAGTGCAAGCTTTGGCACATCGAATCTTTGGGATAACAGCATATAAACACCCTGCACTGTCTCGCACAGATGACAGCCGTCCATTCCTAAAAGCCCCCACGCCCCTTTTTCAAAAAACCCCTGTGTCACCATCGCTTGATAAATGGCATTTGCCTGTACTTTTTTTAAGCTTGGGTCGTCACCCGAAAAAAACGCTTGCAGTAGCACCACCAAATCTGTACACTCGCTCATCATCACACCTTTTTTAAAAAAAATCGCACTATAGCAAGATTTTTCAACAAAAAAAAGCAGAAAAATCACAAAAAAGCCGTTACAATAGACCGCCTAATTTTTAAACAAATTTCACACCACCATGCTCAAAAAAAGCAGAAACTGGCTCATAAAATGGGTCATCGCCCCGCTACTTCTTTTATGCATCAGCTTTCACCTGTTGGTGGTAGGGCTGCTGGCTTTGTGGGAGACACACCCCGTAGAAAACTCCATGTTCATGCTCACCCACCGTTTAAAAGGCGGTAGCGTGACGCAGACTTGGGTTGAGTATGAGGACATCGCAAAAAGCATCAAACAAGCCGCCATCGCCAGTGAAGATGCCAAATTCACCACGCACAACGGCTTCGACCTTGACGCCATCAATATTGCCCTAAAAGCCAATGAAGCCTCAGGCACCATCTCCATGGGCGGCTCCACCATCAGTCAACAGTTGGCGAAAAATTTGTTTTTAACCTCACACCGCTCTTATCTTAGAAAAGCCGAAGAAGCCATCATCACTGTCATGATGGAAAAAATGTGGGACAAAAAACGCATACTCACCGTTTATTTAAATGTCGTGGAATTCGGTAACGGGATTTATGGCGTCGAAGCGGCAGCACAGCACTACTTTAAAAAATCCGCTGCCAAGCTAAACAAAGAACAGTCCGCCCTACTCATCAGCATGCTCCCAAATCCAAAATACTTCGAACAGCACATGGACAACCGCCGCCTCCAAAATAAAAAACGCATTATCTTAAAGCGTATGCCCAGTGCTACCTTGCCAAAATAAGCACATTTTTTTAAATCAACACCGTTTTGTTTAAACGGCAGTTTTAACAAAAAACAGTATTCTTTAATCATCATGCCTAAACGTTTTAATCAATCTAAACGCAGTGTCTAAGCTTTAAGGCTTGCACATTTTTATGTCGCCCCGTAAAATAAGCACGAAAGACAAGCATACACCCAACCAAAAGATAAGGACAGCCATGACCACCTACCCAAATTCCATCACGCTTGATATCGCCCGTTTCGATGATGGTAGCTACAGCCCGAATGCCTACATTAACCGTGAGCTTTCTACTTTACAGTTTCAGCTGCGTGTGTTGGCACTTGCCAAAAACCCCGACATTCCTCTGCTTGAGCGTTTGTTCTTTTTGATTGTATTCTCCTCAAATCTGGACGAATTTTTCGAGATTCGGGTAGCAGGCTTATTACAAAAAGTCCACCAAGGGCGGGATTTTAGCACCCGTGTCGATGGTCTAAAACCTAGCCAAGTCCTAGAAGAGATTAGCCATCTTGCCCATCAAGCGGTCGATGAGCAGTACCGCATTTTCAATGAAGAAATCCTGCCAGAGCTTGCCGCCCATGATATTCGCTATCTAAAACGGGACGAATTAACCCCCGCCCAAAGTGCATGGATGCGTGAGTACTTTTTTAATCAAGTTTTGCCCGTTCTAACCCCGATTAGCATTGACCCTGCCCACCCATTTCCAAGGCTGGTAAATAAATCCTTAAATTTCATCGTCAGTCTAGATGGAGTGGACGCTTTTGGGCGGGATATTAAACTTGCCGTCGTACCTGCCCCCAGAAGCCTGCCCCGTGTGATCCGCCTGCCCGATGAACTAACGGGCGGAAAAGAACACCACGTCATGCTGTCTGCGGTAATTCATGAACATATCGGCGAGCTGTTTTCTGGCATGAAAGTGACGGGCTGCCATCAGTTTCGTTTGACCAGAAATGCCGACCTTGACTTGGCGGATGATGTCGATGACATCGCAAAAGCCCTTGAGGGCGAGCTGTACAATCGCCGCTTCGGGCATAAAGTCCGCCTTGAAGTCGTACAAAACTGCCCAGAGGACATTAGCGACTTTTTATTAAATGAATTCAAACTGGACAAAAGCCAGCTGTATCGGGTGAATGGCCCTGTCAACCTCACCCGACTTTTGACCAATTTCGACAAAGCGGGGCTGCATTTCACGCCTTTTACCCAAGCCCTACCGAAGGCATTTGAGGGCAAAACCCCCGAGGAAGGCGGCGGTATGTTTGACGCCATCGCAAAAAAAGACGTACTCGTTCACCACCCATTTCACAGCTTTTCACCCGTGGTGAATTTATTAAGAGAAGCCGCCAGCGACCCGAACGTGCTTGCCATTAAGCAAACCATCTACCGCTCAGGGACGAACTCAGAAATCGTCCAAGCCCTAGCCGCCGCCGCAAGAAACGGCAAAGAAGTCACCGCTGTCATTGAGCTTCGGGCAAGATTCGATGAAGCAAGCAACATCGCCGTCGCCAATATGCTCCAAGACGCAGGGGCGGTGGTGGTGTATGGAATTGTCGGCTATAAAACGCACGCAAAAATGATGCTCATCGTCCGCCGTGAAGACGGCAAATTAAAACGCTACGCGCACCTAGGCACGGGTAACTACCACGCAGGCAACGCAAAAGCCTATACCGACTACGGACTATTCACCGCCAACGACCGTGTGTGCGAAGACGTGCATAATGTGTTCGTTGAGCTGACAGGCATGGGCAAACCCGCCACCAGCAACGAAATCCTACACGCTCCATTTACCTTGCATGAGACGCTTATCCGCCACATTGACGAAGAAATCAGCCATGCCAAAGCAGGAAAAAAAGCAAAAATCATCATAAAAATCAATGCCCTAACAGAAACCACCCTCATCAATAAGCTCTATGAGGCCTCACAAGCAGGCGTTAGCATTGATTTAATTATCCGCTCCATCTGCTGTCTGCGTCCGCAAGTGACAGGTCTGTCCGAAAACATTCGAGTGCGGTCGATTGTCGGACGATTCTTGGAGCATACACGGGTTTATTATTTTTATAATAATGGCAATGAGCGGCTCTACTGTGGCAGTGCCGACTTGATGGACAGAAACTTGTTTCACCGCGTAGAAGTCGCTTTCCCGATTTTAGACAAAAAACTATTCAAACAAATCTACGAGGACGGACTGTTAAACTACCTAAAAGACAATACCGCCGCTTGGAGCCTAGAGGGCGATGGACATTGGTATGCCATCAATGACGACAAGCCTACCCACAATGCCCAAAATCTCCTCCTAGAAAAAATTACCACGCACACCAACTAAAAAAGAACGCCCTATATGGGCGTTTTTATATTTAGACCAAAGACCGCACCCTCGCCAAATGGCTCTATCCACACACAAGACACCACTTAAACCTAAAATATCGGAATAATGACTGCTTTATTTGGACACCTAAATAAAAAGTTTATTTTGCCTTAAGTCAAAGTTAATACAAACCAACGCCCGACCAAACCCCGCCCAAATCCACACTAAATCCACACTAAAAAATAATCCCTACCCAATACCAAAAAAAGAAAAACCGCCCGAAATTCACGGACGGCACCTCTTTTTATATCAAAAAAAACATCAGTAACGTGGTGAAACCACACCCATTCTTTGGGTGATTGGTACAGGATTGCCCAAAAGTACGCCATATACGGTGGCATTTGCCATGACGTGCTTGACATAAGCCCGTGTTTCAGCATAAGGAATGGCTTCGGCATATTGGTCGGCACTTATCGCACCGTGACTGGGCAACCACGCTCGTGCGGCATTCGGTCCTGCATTATACCCTGCGGTTGCCACCGCCAGCTGTCCGCCTGCACGCCCCGCCAAATCCGCCAGATACCACGTACCGTAGCGAATGTTCGTGTTTGGGTCGTTCATATTCCCCACACTTTCGCCCATGCTCCGTGCGATTTGACGTGCGGTGCTTGGGATAATCTGCATTAAGCCTTGGGCGGATGCAGATGACTGAGCGGCGGTCTGAAAACGACTTTCTTGACGAATAATGCCGTACGCCCACGCAGGGTCGATGCCCGCCATGCCACTATGACGCACCATCAAATCCCGATACGGCATGGGATGACTGATGGCGGCATTTCTAACATTTGGGCTGTTTTCGATGGCATAAATGCTGCGTGGATAATTGCCGTACTCCTGTGCGATACGCGCCGCACTCAATATCAAAGCGGTATTATTCGTATCACGTGCTTTTTTCACCGCCCAGTTCCATTCACGGTCAATATGAACACGGTCGGCATTATTTTCCATCAATAAAATCGCCCGTGCAAAATGCGGATCGCTCATCACCAAAGCACGGTTAGACGCAGGCAACTGATTACCCCCAATGTCCTGCAAGCTTAAACGCTGCCCCATTCGGTCACGCGCCAAAAGTCCGTAATAATCAATGTCGCTACTGGCAAGCACTTGATAAAGGCTGTTGGCTTGGGATTTTTGCCCAAGCATTTCATAGCTTCTGGCAAGCCAGTACCGCCACACACGCTCATTTTTTTCGGCCACCGTCATGGCATTGATGGCGTGCTGAACATCTTGCCACTGACTAAAATAAATGGCGGCCTGGGCATAATCTTCCGCTTCCTCGAAGTTAAACGGCTCACCAAGACTGTTTCTAAACCACGTCACCGCCTGCATACTAAAGCCATCATCGGTGTTCATGTTCATGCGTTTTACCGCAATGCTACGGTACGCATAACGGCGTGCCATATCAGACAAAAGTTTTTGGGGGCGGCGATTATCGGCAGCAATATCATACTCAAGCTGAGAAATCGCCTCATGATAAGAACGGTGGGTCAGCTGACTAATGGCATAAACATATAAGTACTGATTAACCTCGCTAAAACCGCCATAATTAAACTGGTTAAAAAAGGCATTCGGGTTACTTTGAATGCCATACAAAGTACTACCATCAATCGGCAAATCCAGCTGACGCGCCAACGACACAATCTGCCCGACTTTATCCTCAGCAGGACGACTAGAAGACAGCTGGCGTCTATCAATTCGCATCATGCGAATTAGCCGTTCATGGCGGTCGGTGCGAGTGATGTGCGTATTATGAATCATCTCCTCGCCCAGCTTGTCGCACAGAGCGGTCGCTCTTTGGGTGTTTAGCCAGACATTCGGCTTTTCATTCAAGGCACGCTCAGGCTGATCCGACTGATTAAAGCCCAAAGCCACCGCACACGCCTCGGAAGCGTCCGCATTTTCGATATAATTTGCCACAGCACGCACAGACGCATAGTCGCTTTGACGGGCTTTTTCTTCAGCATAATCCGCTGCCAGCTTTTCACCCATCACCGAGCCTTGATAACGGCGGGTAAAATTTGCGATACTGCTTGCGTCTTGATAGGCAAGCTCATTATTTAAACGA
Organism: Moraxella sp.; assembly: GCA_030525705.1. Classification (GTDB taxonomy): domain Bacteria; phylum Pseudomonadota; class Gammaproteobacteria; order Pseudomonadales; family Moraxellaceae; genus Moraxella. The sequence goes on along the minus strand of JAUNEE010000047.1, from coordinate 800 downwards.
AAATACGCAGGATACATCTCAAATAAACCGCCCTGCATGCTACTTTCTAGGTTATAAAGGCTTGATGTATCTCCTCTTGCCCCTGCACGCACTGCGTCATTAAAATAATACACGCTGTGGTCGTTTTGATAATTGGCAGTAGACTGATAACTGGGCGGATTAGCACAAGCCGCTGTCAATGCCGAAACACCCAAAAAAGACAACGACAGTGACAAAGGACGAATTTTCATCATAACTTACTCAACAAAAAACAGCAATCTAAACAACCAGCTAGCCTAACAAATTTAGCCCCCGATAACAAGCCTACTTGTTTTTGCTTGGTATAAAAGTTGTAACCAAGCCTAAAAAATCCGACAAATCGCCCAGCCAAAAACACGCACAAACCATCAAAAACAACGCACCCACCAAAAAAAGAGAATGATATAAATTTCAGTATTGACAGAAATTTTAAAAATATATAAAATAACCAAAAACCAGCCATTCCCCATTCTATTTTTTAAGGAAAAGCCAATGAAACTTAATCCCACCACCGAAAAATTTGTCCTACACTGGGGCGAGATGGGCTCTAAATGGGGCGTAAACCGCACCGTTGCCCAAATCCACGCCCTACTATTTATCACAGGTAAGCCGATGAATGCCGAAGAAATTATGGAAACGCTTGGCGTGGCTCGCTCCAATGTTTCTAACAGTATCAAGGAGTTACAAAACCTAAACCTTGTGCAGACCACGCACATATTAGGCGACAGAAAGGACTATTTTACCACCAGTGGCGATGTCTGGGAGCTTGCCAAAGTCATCGT
>JAUNEE010000046.1 GCA_030525705.1 Moraxella sp. | reverse complement strand
CCCAAAAGATTTGTTTTGATAAATTGATATGAACCGATACCCCATTTCACACCGCCCCCATTGGGCAATATTAAAAGGCTAGGCAGATGACTGCTTAGCCTTTTTCGGTTCTTTGATATGGCAAATTGGGTACAAATTTCGCTTTAAAAACCAACAAAACGAGAGAAAAATTATGTTAAGAATTGTCAATGAAGCCCTAACCTTTGATGATGTGCTGCTCATTCCTGCTTATTCACAGGTATTGCCCAAAGAAGTGGATTTGACCACCCAATTAACGAACAGCATCAAACTAAACTTGCCCATCATCTCGGCGGCGATGGATACCGTTACCGAAGCCAAAATGTCCATTTCTATGGCACAGCTTGGCGGTATGGGCATTATCCATAAAAATATGGACATTGCCCGTCAAGCTCGCCAAGTCCGCCACGTCAAAAAGTTTGAGGCTGGCACCGTTGCCGACCCTGTTACCGTAACGCCTGATATTAGCGTGGGCGAACTTTTGCAAATCACCAAAGAGCATAAGATTAGCGGTGTGCCTGTCGTGGACGAAAACAAGCAAGTGGTGGGCATTGTAACGCACCGTGATGTGCGTTTTATTGACAATCTGTCACAGCCTGTTGCCAATGTGATGACCCCCAAAGAAAAACTCATCACCGTCAAAGAAGGCGAGAGTACCGAAAACATCAAAAGGCTTTTGCACGAACACCGTATTGAAAAGGTGATTGTTACCGATGATGATGGTCGTTTGAAGGGTTTGATTACCGTCAATGATTTTAACAAAGCTGAAAACAACCCCAACGCCTGCAAGGATGACAAAGGTCGCCTGCGTGTCGGAGCGGCGGTTGGTACTGGGGCGGACACCGAGGCTCGTGTTGAGGCACTCGTTGGAGCAAATGTGGATGTCATCATTGTGGACACCGCTCACGGACACTCCAAAGGCGTGATTGACCGTGTGAATTGGGTTAAGAAAAACTTCCCCCAAGTACAAGTCATTGGCGGTAACATTGCCACAGGCGATGCCGCTCTTGCTCTCTTGGATGCTGGGGCGGATGCGGTCAAAGTGGGCATTGGACCGGGGTCTATCTGTACCACTCGTATTATTGCAGGCGTGGGCGTGCCACAAATTTGTGCCATTGACAATGTCGCCAGTGCCTTAAAGGGGCAAATTCCACTCATTGCCGATGGCGGTATTCGTTTCTCTGGCGATATGGCAAAGGCGATTGCCGCAGGGGCAAGCTGTATTATGGTGGGCAGTCTTTTGGCTGGCACAGAAGAAGCCCCAGGGGAAGTGGAGCTGTATCAAGGACGCTATTATAAGGCATATCGTGGAATGGGTTCGCTTGGGGCGATGAGTGGAGCAAATGGCTCATCTGATAGATATTTTCAAGACAGTAAAGACGGCGTGGAAAAGCTTGTGCCAGAAGGGATTGAAGGGCGTGTGCCTTATAAAGGTCCTGTCGCTGGCATTGTAAACCAGATGGCAGGTGGACTTCGCTCATCAATGGGCTATACAGGCTGTAAAAATATTGCCGAGATGAAAGAAAAGCCAGAGTTTGTGCGTGTAACCTCGGCAGGTATGAAAGAGTCGCACGTTCACGATGTGCAGATTACCAAAGAAGCTCCAAATTATCGGCAGGGTTAAAAGTTATCGTCAAGGTTAATCTTGTTGTAAGCCACAAAAACGGTACTTTTAAAGTGCCGTTTTTATTTTTCACAATTTAGAGGTTTTAATTCATCACCCAAAAGCCCCACCAGCAATGGCTTGCCTGTGTTGTCCACTTTTAAATGGGCAAATTTGGCGTTTTCATAACACTCGCCCAAGCCTTCGGCAAAAAAGAATGAGTTTGACGCAGGATAAAGCGTGTCTAGCCAATTATTGGGATTTTTGACAATGAGTGGCGTGGTATTTTGTTGTTTATCAAAATAACTTTGGGTTAAAATGTTTTTATCGTCTTTTTTAATCCACAGGGTAAGTCTGTGCTTGTCTTGAATGTGGGGATTGTTATGTTCCCATTTGTAATTGTTATTGTCAAAAGTTTCATCGCTGTTTTCATCACTATTTTCATTAGAATGGCTATTTTCTGACTTTATATTGGGATTGTCAATGTGTAATTCATACCGCAACGCCATATAATCGCCTTGCAATAACGAACGGGGGTCGGCAGGCAATAATGAGACATACACGTCATCGCCTTGTTTTTTATGACTTTCAAAGCCCATAATGCTAATGGCATACAACACCATACAAATAATGGCAAGAATAATTGGCATTAACTTGTTTAATTGTTTGTGATTAATTAAAGTATACATTGTATTTGTCCTTATGCTGATTTTTGAAAAAATGACTTTTTGATTAAAAATGCCAATGCCAAAAACAAAATACCAGAAATAAAAATCGTCAAACTTTTATATAAAAACGACAATTCCAATTTATAATACAACCACCACAAAAACAGCCCAATCGCCAACAAATACACATACCGCATTATCTTAGCTTTGTGTATATCCGCCCATAGAAGTCCTAACAATAACACAAACAATTCCATATAACCCAATATTGCCAAAACACCACCAAAAATAAATAGGGCAATCAGTTCTGATTTTTTATGGGGTTTTAGCCACAAAGACAATACCACAATCCCAACAAAAGTGATATTGACAATGATTAAAGCAAGCTCTGGACTTAGTCCAATAATATCAAATTTTTTATGTATATCTTGTGGTTCTATACATTCCAATCTATAAATAGACGCACGCAAATGAAATTGACTAAATGCAATTACGCCCAAAATAAAGAGCAAAACTGCTTGACCGCAATTTTTAATAAAGTTATCAAATTTTTCTTTATAATAAAATAATAATGGCAATACCAATAATATGACGGCTTGCAAAACCAAGATGATAAAATTTTCTTGGGCAATATATTCATTGTAACCATAATCATTTTCTAATAAAAAATACACTAAAAATCCATAACTTGCCAACGCCTGCAACCCCGCCACAAACCAATGTGGACGCACAAACAAGCACGCCCCCATTAACACAAGCTGAATACTAAGTAGAATTAAACTCTCCATTCTGACCCATTCAAAATTTATATTATTTATCATATCGTGGGCTTGAAATAAAATGGCGATTTGTGATGCCAGCATAATGGTGTAGAAAAATTGACGGGCAAATAAACTTTTGCTTTGATATAGAGCAACCAACGCCCCAATAAAACCCACAATGCCAAAAAACAACGACACCGACTTCCAAAATATCAAAAACGCCCCCGCCAATAAAATTCCTGCTATCCAAGAACCAAACACAATGGGAATTTGATGAAAAATGCCTTTGGGAAACATTTTAATAATGCCATAGCCAATGCCAAAAAACATCGCTAAAGCAATAAACGCATAAAAGAATAAAGCCCCAAACGAAAAATCAATGTCAAATATGGTTAAAATTTGCATAAATAAAGCAATGCCAAACCCTAATGATAATAACGCCAAACTGCCTTGTTTTTTATGTTGATAAAAATGCCACAATGCCAAAGACGGCAACAAGAGCATACTTAAAAAGAAAATAAACTGATTATCTTGATAATCGTCCATTAACAATACTGATGAAAAGATAGACAAAATCGCCAAAAAAGCACTTAACACAATATTGGCTTTGGGATAAATTTTAATTGCCATTATGCCTTGCAACAACAATAAGGCATTGACCGATAAAAAATAAAAAACACTCCACAAGCCAATAAAAGTTTGTTTGACATAAAAATACAATGCCAAATGACTCAAAAAACACCATAAAATAAACACAGGCGTATTGTGCCGATATAGCCACAATAAAGAGAGTATTGACCAATATAAAAACAGCTGATAAGCGTCCGCCCCTGTTTGATACTGTTGTCCGATGACCGCCAGCGTTAATCCTGCCATAATCGCACAAATGGTGTGTAAGGTATTGAGAATTAAAACAGACGATTGGTATTTTTTGGAATCATTGATAACAACACTGGCAATGGCGGATAATGCCAACACAAACATTGGAATGCCCATACGCATAAAAGGTGACATTCCAAACCAATTGGACGCCAGAAAATAAATAATGCTACTGATGATTAACCCAATACCAATTAAGTTTAATTGAGTATTAAAGGTGGGGTGGGTTAGGGTCAAGGGGGCGGTGGTTGTCATTGGGTTTTTCCATTTTAACAACAAGGATTTAGTGATTATATGCCCAAGGGGTGAGTATTGGCAATCACTTTTTACCAATCATTTTTTGGTGTGATGGTTATTATTTATTGATTTTTACCAAACCATACAATGTATTTTGTCAATCATCTGTGATAGAATACGGCTTTTATGGTTTCTATAACGCACAAAAATGGATTTTGACTGCCTTTTGGTGGCAATGGTATTTTTGGGGTTGTGGATTTTTTTATGGTTAAATGGAGAACAACAATGAGCGAAAGCCAAGACAGCTATCTGTCTCGCCACAAGCCCGCCAAAGATTTCCCAACACGGGCGGATTATTTAAATCACGAATTACAAATTTTAAACCCCAGACGCTGGCGGCTAAACTTACCCTTTAAAGATTATCGTTTTGAAATAGAAGACGCCATTCCTGCACTGGCTGCCACGATTGGCAAAATCGTGATGGTTGGGGCAGTGGCGGCTGCCTTTGCCGTACCGCTTGGCTTGCCTGCCGATTTTGTGCTGGAAAATGTGCGTTATGAACTTTTGATTGTTTCTATTTTTATTGTGCTGTTTTGTGGCTTTATTTTGCCCACTGCCAACTTACCTGGTACGCACGGTCCACTCATTCCGCTGATTCCCCTTGTGGTAGCAGCAGGCGGACACCCTTTGGCGTTTGGGATTTTGATTGCGGTGTTTGGCTTTTTGCTTGCCTTTTTTAAGGGCGGAAGTCTGATGGCAAAGCTGACGAGCGATGGCGTGTGTGGTGGGCTTTTGCTCTATCTTGGTTTTATTGGTATTCAAGGGCAAATCAAAAATATGATGGCGTGGGGCGATAAAATCGGCTTACCACACATTACTTTTGCGATTATCATTGCCACGATTATTTTGTACGCGCTTTTGGAACATTGGCAAAAACGCTGGCTTGCCGTACCGCTTGGCTGTGTGATGGCGGGCGTGCTTGCCTTTATTTTGGGTGCACCATTTAGTTTTGAAACCGAGCCGGGTTTGCCCAATATGAACCCTGCCTACTGGTGGGGCGAAAACACAGGCTGGATGCTGGGTTTGCCTGATTTTAACAGTTTTTTGGTGGTGTTTCCCTTTGCTGTTTTGGCGGTGGCTATGTGGTCGCCTGACTTTTTGGGGCATCAAGTTTTCCAAAAATTAAGCTATCCTGAAAAAAGCGAAAAAGCCCAGATGAACATTGACGACACAATGGTGGCTTGTTCGGCACGCCAAGCGGTCGGCTCGCTACTTGGTGGGGCGAATTTTACTTCGTCTTGGGGGACTTACATTGTCCCTGCCGCCATTGCCAAACGCCCGATTCCAGCAGGGGCGTTATTGACCGCCTTATTTTGTGTGGTTGCCAGCCTGCTTGGCTATCCGATGGATTTGGCGGTGTGGCAACCTGTGATGTCGGTCGCCCTTGTGGTGGGCGTGTTTGTGCCACTTTTGGAAGCAGGAATGGAGATGACCCGTAAGGGCAAAACCACCCAATCGGCTGCCATTGTCGTGTTCTCCTCTGCCCTTGTCAATCCTGTGTTTGGCTGGTCTTTGACAATGCTCCTTGACAATCTTGGCTTGATTGGCGACAAACAAAGAAGCCGTGATTTGGGTGTGTCTGGGCGTGCCGTGATTCCTGCCATTGGCTTTATCATTATGTGCATTGCAATGGGGGCGGTGGGTATGCTCCCTGGTATTCCTGCGTTTTTACCACAGTTTCGCTGATTTTTAATTTTAAAAACCACCGCTTAATTTTTTTGGGGTGGTTTTTGTTATCAAATTTTAAAAATGCTGACGCAGATAGATCTTAAGTCTTATGCCATTTTTCTTGAGTCTTATGCCGATGAAATTCATATTCTATGACAAGTCGGATTTTGTGCTAAAATAAAGCTGCTAAATTTGGGTAATGTGCGGTGATTTTATTACTAAGCGAGTGGTGATTTCACGCACAAAACATTCAAACGGCTTTTTTGTAATTTTTATTGATTTAATAATAGGCTTCCTGTAAAACTAGGTTTTTCTGCCCGAAAGCAGAGTGGAACGAGCGAAAAACTAATTTTACAGGAAGCTTAATAGGGTCGTTATTGAACATAGCTCCTTTTTTAATGAGGTGAATGATGAATCAAGTATTAACCGCAGCACAATTTTTAAAAATCCACCCACTTGACAGTAATAAGTCGGTGCTTATTAACATTCATGAAATTGATGTCATTGAAGAGTTGGTTGAGCATCAGATTGTGCGGATTCATGTCAAGGGGCATACCTATGAGATAAAATCTAGTCTTGATGATGTTATGCAGGTGCTAAGTCGCACAGCGGTGATTGGTCGAGTATAATGCGGTTTCTGGGCATCTTTGGCTTTTGGTAGAAAATTTACTGCGATTTTGGGGGAATTGTGGTAAAATGGTGCGTTATTTTTTATTGCTTAAGGATTTGTCATGACGGATATGGTCACGCCTGTCGGTATTGTAGATGAATTAAAACAGTCGTACTTAGATTATGCCATGAGTGTTATCGTCTCTCGGGCGTTGCCTGATGTGCGTGACGGTCTAAAGCCTGTGCATCGCCGTGTTATGTATGCTATGCACGAGCTGTCGAACGACTATAATAAACCTTATAAAAAGTCCGCGCGTGTGGTTGGTGACGTTATCGGTAAGTATCACCCGCATGGCGATACGGCAGTGTATGACGCCATTGTGCGTTTGGCACAGCCGTTTTCTATGCGTTATATGCTTGTTGATGGTCAAGGAAACTTCGGTTCTGTAGACGCAGACCCGCCTGCCGCCATGCGATACACCGAAGTGCGTATGCAAAAGCTGACGCATCAAATGCTTGCCGACCTTGACAAAGATACGGTGGATTGGGAGGATAACTATGACGGCTCTGAGAAGATGCCTGCGGTTTTACCTGCTCGTGTGCCGAATCTTTTGGTCAATGGAGCGACAGGCATTGCGGTTGGTATGGCAACGAACATGGCACCGCATAATCTCACGGAAGTGATTAACGCTTGCCTTGCTTATGCGGACAATCCACATATTGACAGCGATGAATTAGTCCGCCATATTTCTGGTCCTGATTTCCCGACAGGGGGTATTATCCACGGGCGTTCTGGCATTCGTGATGCGTATTTGACAGGCAAAGGGCGACTGCATATCCGTGGGCGTTATCACATCGAGCAGATGGACGGGGCGAGCCGTGACCGTGAACGCATTGTCTTTACGGAGCTGCCTTATCAAGTCAATAAAGCTAAATTGGTTGAGCAAATTGCCCATTTGGTGAATGATAAGAAAATCGAAGGCATTACAGGTGTGCGTGATGAGTCGGACAAGGACGGCTTGCGGGTTGCCATTGATTTACGCCGTGGTGAAAATGCTGAAGTGGTGGTGAATAATCTGTTTAGCCAAACGCCACTTGAGACCAGTTTTAGCATTAACATGGTGGCATTGGATAACGGTCAGCCGAAGCTTTTGACTTTGCGTGAGTTGATCGCTGCTTTTATCAATCACCGCCAAGAAGTTGTCACTCGCCGTACCATTTTTGAATTAAATAAAGCCAAGGTGCGTGGACATCTTTTGGAGGGCTTGACCGTTGCTTTGGCGAATATCGATGACATTATCGAAACCATCAAAAGCTCCGCCAACCGCAATGACGCCAAAGAAAATCTTTTGGCGAAAACATGGCAGTCGGGCGGTGTGGTTGCCATGCTAAAAGCCGCAGGCAGCAGTGCCATTCGCCCTGAGGTCATCGAGGGTGAGGATTTGAATGCACCGTTTGGCTTGATTGACAATGACACTCGCTATCGTTTGTCGCCTGAGCAGGTTGGGGCGATTTTGGATATGCAGCTGCACCGTTTGACGGGGCTTGAGCAGGATAAGCTTTCGGCAGAGTACCAAGCCATTTTGGGTGAGATTGCCCGCTTGAACTTGATTTTGTCGGATTTTAGCATTTTAATGCAGCTTATCAAAACCGAGCTTGTTGAGATTCGTGATGAATTCGGTGATGAGCGAAAAACAGACATCGTGGACGCACGTCATGATTTTAATCGTGAGGACTTAATCCCAGAACAGACAGTGGTGATGACGGTATCTGCCACAGGTTATGCCAAGACTCAGCCCATCGGCGATTACCAAGCCCAAAAGCGTGGCGGACGTGGCAAATCTGCCACTGCCATGAAAGAAGATGATGTCATTGAGCATTTGATTGTGACCAGCAGTCATGCGACAGTGATGTGCTTCACCAACACGGGACGTGTGTTTAGCTTGCGGGGCTTTGAGGTGCCGCTTGCCAGCCGTGGCTCAAAGGGGCGTCCTTTGGTAAATATCATCGGTATTTTGCCCGATGAAACCGTGACTGCCATTTTACCCGTGCCAAATCTAAAAGATAAGCAAGCAGGTGATGATGAATACTTCGTGTTTTTCGCTACCGCCTCGGGGACGGTGAAACGTGTGGCGTTGTCGCAGTTCGCCAATATCCGCGCTAATGGCTTAAAGGCGATTGACCTTGCTGAGGGGGATACGCTGATTGGCGTTGCCATGACAGATGGCAAGCAAGAAATCATGCTCTTTAGTAACGAGGGTAAGGCGATTCGCTTTAAAGAAGAGAGTATCCGTGTGATGGGACGCACTGCCAAGGGTGTGCGAGGCATTCGGGTAAATCTGCTTGCCAGTCTGGGTCTGGACGATGACGAGCCAAGCGATGATGATGCAGATGAGTCAGAAAGTGACAGTGTCGTATCGGTTAGCCGTGTGGTATCTTTGGTGGTGGTCCCCGCAATGGGCGAGATTTTATGCGCCTGCGAAAATGGCTACGGAAAACGCACGCCGATTAACGACTACCCAACCAAAGGACGTGGCGGTCAGGGTGTGATTGCCATTAAGACCTCCGAGCGTAATGGTCAGCTGGTCAAAGCGGTGGCGGTGTCTGGCGAGGAAGATGTGATTTTAATCTCGGATAAAGGCACATTGGTGAGAACACCTGTGTCCCAGATTGCAACCGCAGGACGAAACGCCCAAGGCGTGCGTTTGATTCGCTTAATGGGTGACGAAACTTTGGTGGGTGTTGCACCAACGCCGCATGAGGAAAATGACGCCGAGGAGTCTTACGAGGGCGGCGACCCTGAGACTGCCGAAACTGAGACTGCTGAGTAACAGAGAGGTATTAAAAAGACGGTTTTTTGACCGTCTTTTTTTATGGGTTTTTAATGAGGCGGTGTTTTTTATGATTTGTTTAAAGTGATGCCCACCACGAAAAATCTCACCCATTTTTGCAATAAACCGCTTTTCGGT
>JAUNEE010000045.1 GCA_030525705.1 Moraxella sp. | reverse complement strand
CCTGGATTGTGATTCCAGTTGTCGCGGGTTCGAATCCCGTCATTCACCCCATATTCTGATGATGAACAGTAAAGCCAGTCATGATGATTGGCTTTTTTTGTGCGTGTTGTTTTTGTGTGGTTTTTGGTGTGAGGGGGATTAATGTCTGACTGAGTGCAGATTTGGCATTTTTTATGCTAATAGAATAAAAAGAGCGGGCGTGCGGGCTTAAAAGGTCGTTTGTGGTATAAATACGGGGTGAGAAACATAAAATATGGCGGGGTATGACTTTCTAAGGGGGTGAAAGATGGGCGAGCGGTGTGTGTGCAGGCTAGATGTGTTTGTGATGCATTACCAACCCATCGGGTCGATGTCCAGACTGAGTCTCACCCCTTTTATGGCAGGCAGGGTCTGAAAGGTGGGATAGTGACTTGCCAAAATATCATGCAAGGGTTTTCTGTGCTTGCTTAGAATGAGCATTTGTACGTGATACTGGTGGTTTTTTTTCACGGTAGGGGCGTCTATGGGAGCAAGCACGGCAAAGGGGTGATTGTTTGGCAGGGTGTTTTTTATCGTGATGATGGCATCTTTGGCAAGCTTATGCGTCTTTGCCACGGCTGTGATGAGTGCTGCGTGACTATAAGGGGGTAGGGCGAGCATTTGACGCTCTGCTAAAAGATGCTGTGCCACCGCAGGGTAGCCATCTTTTATGAGTAGGTTTAAGAGTGGATTTTCAGGCTGGTGAGTCTGGATAAGGACGCTGCCTGCTTTGTCGGCACGCCCTGCTCGCCCTGCCACCTGTAAAATCTGCTGAGCGGTATGCTCAGGTGCACGAAAGTTCGGGGAGAGCAGTCCTGAGTCGGCATTGACGATGACGACCAAGGTCACATTTGGGAAGTGGTGTCCTTTGGCAAGCATTTGTGTGCCAAATAAAATCATCGGTTCGCCGCTGAGTACTTGGGTGTAAATGGCGTCCCAGTCGCCTTTTTTTCTTGTGGTGTCTTTGTCAATCTGCACGATGGGGTAAGTACGCAGGCTGGTTTGTGGATTTGAGAATAGAGCGTGTAGCTGCTCACCAAGCTGTAGCGTCCCTTGCCCGAGTGTTTTTAGGTTGGTGCTGTGACAATCTGGGCAGTGCGTAGGTTTAGCGGTTTGCCACGAACAGTGATGACAGGCAAGATACGGAGCGGTATGACTAAAGCGGCTTTGGTGCAGGGTCATGTGGCTGGAGCAGCGGACGCAATCCGCCTGCCAGCCGCACGCCTCGCACAATAAAATGGGGGCGTAACCACGGCGATTTAAAAAAACCAGCACTTGTTCGCCTTTTTCTAGGCAGGCTTTCATGGCGCTTAGGGTGCGTGGCGTGAGCAAAGAGGTGGTGGTGTCACCCAAGAGGTTCTGGTGGCTGTTCATGCCTTGGCGAAGGTCGATAAGCTGGTAGGTGGGGGCGATGGCGTTACCCGCACGCTCAGAGAGTGTGAGTGTGGTAAGCTTGCCATCGTTTGAGAGTTTTAGTTGTTCTAAGCTGGGTGTGGCTGAGCCAAGCACGACAGGGATATGGGATTTTGAGCCGATGTACAAGGCAACATCACAGGCGTGGTAGCGTAGATGATCTTGCTGTTTATAAGAGCTGTCATGGCATTCATCAATGATGATAAGCCCAAGATTCTCAAACGGATAAAACAAAGCCGAGCGGGTGGCGATGACGATACGGGCTATGCCATTTTTTATGGAGTGCCAGCCGAGCAGTCGCTGTTTGTCACTTAAGGATGAATGCAGCGTCAAAATCCGTGCCGAATTGTTTACGCCAGAAAACCCGAACCGCCTTTCAAAGCGTGACTTGGTCTGGGGGGTAAGCCCGATTTCTGGGACGAGAATTAGGACTTGTTTGCTCGCTAAGAGTGCATGATGTATGGTGTTTAAATAGACTTCGGTTTTGCCGCTGCCTGTCACCCCGTTCAGTAAAAACCCTTGATAAGTGCCTGCGTCTAAGGCGTGTTTTAGGGTATCTGTGGCGGTTTTTTGTTCAGGATTTAAGGTGGGGGGCGTTTCTTTTAGGTGTACCTCTGGGGCATTTAAGGGAGCGTCCACGGTGAAGTTTTCGGTATGGCTGGGTGTGTGGCTTAATAGCCCCTTGTCTGCCAGTTTCTCTAGGTCGGTCAGGCTAAGTTGCCATTCATGCAGGGTGTTGCCATCGAGCGTTTGGGTGTTTTTTAAGGCTAAAATATGGCAAAAGCGGTCAAAGGTCTCACGCTGTTTTTTGCTGCGTTTTAGGGCGGATTCTATGAATTCCGGACAGTGGGCGTCGGCGCTAAGCTGCCAGTTTTTTTGGGCGGTTTTTGGGCGGGTGTGTGCCTCATAAAAGGCGGCAGGGTCTTCGCCTTGTTTAATCAAGGTGGGCAGCATGACTGCTAAACACTCACCCAAAGGGTAATGGTAATACTGAGACAGCCACCTTGCAAGCGACAGCCATGCTTCATCGAATAGCGGTGCGGTATCAAGGGTTTGGCTGATGGGTTTTAATTTTTCAAAAGGGACATCGCTGGTATCACTAATACCTACCACCATGCCCACTAATGTTCGTCTGCCGAATGGCACTTTGACCCGCACGCCGATTCGGGCTGGGGCGTGATTATCATAAAGATAATCAAAATAATCCGCCACAGGCACGGCTAACGCCACCTGCACCACTAAGGGGCAGTGGGCGGTATCTGTGAGTGGCGGTGTATGTTGCATGGGTTATAAAGCGTTTAGGCGTTCAACGGACGGTGCGTAATAATACGCCCCAGACACAGCGGTGGTAACGTGCTTTAATAGTAGGTCGACTTGCCCATCTGTCTCGCCGAACATACTTAAAAGTTGTGCTTCAATATTCCAAAGCCGTGCCGCATAAGCGATGAACATTAGTCCATGCTCGCCCGTTACTGTACCAAAGGGTAAGCTTCTGCGGACGATTTCTAGGGTTTTTCCGTCTTCTTTTAGGTTGGTGCGTCCTAGGTGTGAATCGCTTTGGCGGTCGCTTTTGTCAAATTCGACATTATCTGCCTTGCTGCGTCCGATGCACTGTTCTTGGTCGTGCTCATTTAGGGTGTCCCATTTTTTTAGGTCGTGGCGATATTTTTGGAGTAAAACATAACTGCCGCCTTTATCCGCACCGTCTTGAATGACGCCCACCATAGAGATATGCTCATTGCCTTGGGGGTTTTCCGTGCCGTCCACAAAGCCGTCCAAGCCTCGCTCTTCCACCCAGCGAAAACCGTGCGTTTCTTCTTGAATGACAGCAACGCCCTCAAAAGCTTGTACCACCGCCATGCCAAGGCTAAAATTAATGTCTTGGCGAAGTGACTGAATGTGAAATAGAATGTCCTGCTGAGTGGCGGGAGCCAGCCCGTTACCCAGCGGTGTGAATGGCTTGATTTGTGCGCCTTCGTCTGTATGCCCAAGCTTCGCCCATGCGTCCGCACCAAAACCGATGGTCAGCCCAAGCTGTTCATCGGGGAATTTTTCTTGTAGGTTTTTTAGGGCGGCTAGAGCGTTTTGGCAGGCGTGCGTCAGGGCTTGTTTGTCTTGATAATTAAGTCGTCCTTCCATAAAAATGCCAGCACGGCAATGGTCGGGCAAAATGGCGGATTGGGGGGTGGCTGTGGTGGTCATAGCTATCCTAATAAAATAAACGATAAGTGTGGCTTATTATTAACAATCAGCAAGGGCCTAAAAGTCTGCTGAACAAGGCTGTTTGTTTTTCCTTAAACTGGGACTTCGGGTTAGAAAACCCATGGTTCAAGGTGCATCTTAGGGGATTTTTTAAGAGCATACTGTTAAACCAGAGCCTAAAAATCATCACCAGACCAGCTTGGTATGATGGCGTGTACCATGTGCCGAATGGTAAAAAGCGAGCTTAGAATGTCTGGGGTGGATTGGGCGGTTTAATTTTAAAAAATAAAACAGTCAATTTAGTATAACAAAAAACCGCCAAAAAATCACCCCACAAAGGTGAGGTGAAAAATATAACACTGACGTAGGTTAACACCATCAGTTAAGCAGGTATTTTGTTATGCCAATGCCAAAATCGCTTCAATCTCCACAACGCCACCTTTTGGCAAAGCGGCTACTTGTACAGCGGCACGGGCAGGGTAAGGGGCGGTTAGGTATTCTGTGAAGACTTGATTTAGGGTCGCAAAATCGGCAAGGTCTGTCAAGGAGACGTTAAACTTCACCACATCAGCAAGACTACCGCCCGAGGCTTGCGCAATGGCGGATAGATTGTCCATGGCTTGTCGGGCTTGGGCTTCAAAGCCATCTTTAAGCTCCATGGTGGCAGGGTCAAGACCCAGCTGCCCTGAAATGTAGACAGTACCGCCGACTTTAACGGCTTGGGAATATGTACCAACGGCAGCAGGGGCATTGTCGGTATGAATGACGTGTTTTGACATATAAATTCCTATGAGTGACGGCTTAAGCCAGTTCTTTTTTACCAAGCTTTACTAATAGTTTGTCAAAGACGCTCAGTGCAGGTGCCTGCTTATAGCAGACTTTCCCGCTGGGTAGGTTATCGTCATTGAGCTTGGGTAGAAGGTTGGGTTCACCTTTGCCAAGGAAGTGCTTGGCGTCTTTTTGGTCGTTTAGGTTGATTTTACAGCACATGAGGCATCCTTTTTAAATATAAAACCGCTGACTATTATCATAATGAAAAAAACCGCCCATATCAAGCGGTTTTTCTAGAAAAATATTAGCCGTGGTAGAGTCGCATGATGTTCGGGTAGCCCAAAAGGTGACGCAGTTTGTCGATGCCTTCTTGGAGGTGGCTACGAGAACGCACCACGATTTGTAGGGTGGTTGTGCCAGCGGCACGCCCCTCTTTGGCATCATGCTTGATGTTGGTTGCTTCAATGCCGATATTTAGGGCTTTCATTTCATAAATCACTTGGCTGATACGCTCCTCGCCAAGCTCCGCAAATATGCGTAAAAAGGCAGAAAACCGCACGGACGTGATGTCTTTATTATCAAGCATTTCTGGCGTATTTTTCCAAGACAGCTGAATGATTTGGTAGGGATTTTCTTTTCTGATGTTAATCAGCGAGTGGCACTTATGGCGATGAACGGTCAGCCCGTTACGGGATAAATGTCCCACGATGGGGTCGCCATAGATGGGGTTGCAGCAGCTAGAAAAGTCCACTTCTACGCCTTTGACGCCTGCCAGTAGGTGCTTGGTTTTTGTGATGGCGGTTTCTTCACTGCTGTCAACCACGTCACTAAATAACCGAGAGACAACCAGTTGTGGTAAAAGCGTACCCTCGGCAATTTGTAAAAACAATGCCTCCTGATTGTCCACGCCCCGCCATGCCAAAATGTCCGCCCAGTCTGTCTGGGTGAGTTCATTTGTGGATTTTCCGTAAGTTTTTAAGGACCATTCCAAGGCGTTTTTGCCGTGGGCGATTTTCGTGTCCTCGGGGAGGTTTCTTAGGAATTTTAGGATTTCTTTGCGGGCTTTGTTGGTGGCGATAAAACCAAGCCAGTTGGCTTGCACGGTGGCTTTTGGGTCGGTTTCAATCTCTACGGTGTCACCCTCTGCCAAGACCTGCCCAAGCTTTCCGTGCTGTCCGTTAATGTTCGCCCCTGTGGCGATGTTGCCTACCGCAGGACCGACAGCATAAGCAAAGTCAAGGGCAGTTGCCCCACGAGGTAGCTCGTAGGCACGTCCTTGGGGGCTATAACAGACCATTTTTCTTTCGTGTAGATAATTGATAAGCTCGTCAATGATGCTGACGCTGTCGGCATCTTCACCTTCGCTGGCTAGGTCTTGCATATTTCTTAGGCTGGCTTGAATAACGGAGTGGCTAATTTCATTGTCATTGCCGATCACGCCAAGCCGTGCGGATTTTTGCATACGGCGTGTCAGAAGTGTCACTTTGATGTGATTATAGTCGGCGTGATAGATAAGGGTGAGGGACTGGTTGCCTCCTGGTAGAGGTTTTCTGATGTTATCAAAAATCCCCTCACGGCTGATGCCGTGTGTTTTTACCAAATGTGCCGCTAGTTTGTCGCAGGCGTCAATGTCTTCTGTGACGATTTCTAGTTCATAGTGATGGATTAGGCGGTTTATGTCGCCACGGTTTTTGAAAAACTGGCGGTACATGGCAGCACGATTGTCCAAAACTTGCACCACGCCAGATAAGCCAAGCTCGCTTAGGGTTTTTTGCAGGTAGGCTTGAATGAAGGTTTTTTGGTATTGTCGCCCAAGCCCGTGCTGTAGTAGCTTGTCGGTGAACTTGGTGTACATGGCGGGATTTAGGTTGCGGTAGCATAAAAGCTCGATGTAGTCGGCGATGTCATTAAGTCCCAGCACCCGTGCAAACGGCACATAAAAGCTTAGCGTTTCTTGGGCGGTGCGTTTTTGTTTTTCTTCGCTGACGGCGTCTAGCGTACTCATGTTGTGCAGACGGTCGGCAAGCTTGATAATCAGCACCCGTGGGTCGGCAAGCGTGGCGGTAAGGATTTTATGAAAGGTGGCGGCTTGACTTTCTTTTTTGGTCATCGCTTGGGATTTTAGCTTGGTAACGCCGTCCACAAGCTTAGCAACCGTCGCACCGAAGCACAGCTCTACTTCTTCCAAAGAAGCATCGGTGTCTTCAACGGTGTCATGTAAAATGGCAGCACACAGCGTATCTTTGTCCAAGCGAAATCCCGCCAAAATCTCCGCCACCGCAATGGGGTGGGTAATGTATGGCTCGCCCGATTTTCTTACGTCCTTAATGTGGGCGATATCCCCAAAAAAACACGCCCGCAAGACTTCATGTCTGTCCGCTTCCGACAGGTGATTCACCACACGCAAAAGGTTGTCACGGCTTTCATCGACCATCGGGTGATTAGGGCTTGGGGGTGGGTTGGTTAGGCACAGCGAGGTCGTCCGTAGGGCTTCATAAGCGGGGGAATGGGTGCGTGGAATATTCATGACGACAAAAACTCGTGTATGCCTGCCAAAGGGGTGGGCGAAAAAATGGGAATTATCATCGCTTTGGGCGGTGTCTTGGCTTTTTTGACTGGATTAAAAAAGCCCAAAAGCGATGGGTGACTTTATAATAATGAAATTAAGCGAGTGTATCGTCAAGGGTTTTTTGATATTTCTTAATCTTAAATTGTAAGAAAATGTAAATTTTGCCAAAAATCAATGATTTTGGATAAAAAATACCCACCGAGTTGGTGGGTGATTCTCATTTTGGGTGCGTTTAGAAGCCGTGACCGCTGGTCAGACTTAAGTCAAAGCTTGGCTCACGCAGGCTTTTTGGGGCGTCATCTGGTAAGTCCAAGATGCTGGCGTTGACATTGCCCTCGGCGATTTCACGTAAAGCAAGGACGGTCGGCTTGTCGTTTTCAACCGCAACCGTCGGCTCAACGCTACCTTTGGCAAGCTGACGGGCGCGCTTACTGGCAACCAAAATCAGCTCAAAACGGTTGTCCACATTTTTTAGGCAATCTTCAATGGTAACGCGTGCCATACTATTCTCTCTAAAATTGATAATAAATATATTATTATACAAAGAATTAATGCTTAAGTCAAAAGATTTAAAATGCGTTTTTCGTGGCGTTTTTGTTGTTTGTCTAGGGTTAGGCGGTGGCTTAAAATGATGGCTTGTAAATCTTTTAATGCCACTTCAAAATTGTCATTAATTACTACATAATCAAAATGCAAATATTGCTGCATTTCGGTAACTGCCCCTGCTAGGCGTTTTTCAATGACTTCATCGGAATCCTGCCCCCGTCCTGCTAGGCGAGTGCGTAGGGCGGCACGGTCGGGCGGTAGAATAAAAATCATCACCGCTTTTGGCATAATTTTTTTGACTTGCAATGCCCCTTGCCAATCAATTTCCAAAATCACATCGTTGCCGTGTTCCAAAAGGTGCTCAACGGTTTTTTGCGAAGTGCCATAAAAATTGTCAAACACTTGGGCAAATTCCAAAAACTCGGCTCGGTGTATCATTTGATTAAACGCATCTACCGACACAAAATGATAGTGCTGACCATTGATTTCGCCAGCTCTGGGCTGTCTTGTGGTGTGCGAGACGCTGACCTTTAAATGGTTGGTGTTATCAACGAGTTCCTTGACCAGTGAAGTTTTGCCTGTGCCAGAGGCGGCGGTAATGATAAAGAGTGTGCCTTGTGTCATTTGTTTGCCTTTTGATGAATTTTTGGGCGAAAAACCGCCATTTTATGAATTTTTAATGAAAAGTTTATTTTATCACAATTTTATACGATTTTTTGATAGTTATTTGATAAATTTTCAAGTAAAATTAGCAAATTTTAAATTTAAAAGAGAAACTTATGCAAATTTTACTTGCCAATCCTAGGGGCTTTTGTGCAGGCGTGGATAGGGCGATTGCCATTGTCAATGAAGCCTTGAACCGCTTTAATCCGCCCATTTATGTTCGCCACGAAGTCGTGCATAACAAATTTGTGGTGGAAGATTTGGCAAGTCGTGGGGCGATTTTTGTAGAAGAGCTTGATGAAGTGCCTGATGGGGCGATTGTTATTTTTTCAGCTCACGGGGTGTCAAAGGCGGTGGAAGACGAAGCGCAGCGTAGAGCCTTGACGGTGTTTGATGCTACTTGCCCGCTGGTTACCAAAGTGCATATTGAGGTCAATAAATTTGCCAAAACGGGAATGGACGCCATTTTAATCGGACACGCAGGACACCCCGAAGTGGAAGGAACGATGGGGCGGTTTGACCCACAGTTTGGCGGTCGCATTCATCTGGTGGAAGATGTGGGCGATGTGGCAAAGCTCGATTTGCCAAGCGACAGCGAGTTGGCGTTTGTAACACAAACGACCTTGTCAATGGACGATACCGCCGAAGTGATTAACGCCTTAAAAGACAAATTTCCCAAAATCAATGCCCCACGAAAGGACGACATTTGTTATGCTACGCAAAACCGCCAAGATGCGGTTAAGGATTTGGCAAAATTGTGTCAAGTGGTGCTGGTGGTGGGTTCGCCCAACTCAAGTAATTCCAATCGGTTAAGAGAATTGGCAGAAAGGCTTGGGGCAAAGGCGTTTTTGATTGACAATGCCCGTGAAATGGACAAATCGTGGTTTGATGGTGTAGAGACGGTGGGTGTTACCGCAGGTGCGTCCGCTCCTGAGATTTTGATTAAGGAAGTGCTTGATACTTTGCAGGCGTGGGGCGGACAAATTCCAACCGAGCTGGACGGACGAGAAGAGAACATTACGTTTAGTTTGCCAAAGGCACTTAGAAATAAAGTAGAATAAAAGGTTGGCGTGAATGAATGAGTTAAAAGCCAACGATGAAATTTATGAAACCTATAAACATTGGGATATGAGTAATGCCAAAAAAGGCAATACCAATCCTGTTATTCAAAAAATACAACAAGCCAAAGCCAATTTTGAAAAACTAAACCAATTATCTTTTAAAAAGGAATAAAATTATGCGTAAATCGTTATTGATACTCTTGACAATTATTGGGTTGTCGGCGTGCGATAAAATCCCTGAAAATGTTGCAGGCGTGGATTTAAAACAAGTGGGTGAGCTTGGAGCAAATTTATTGGAAAACAATATCAAGGCTCAATGCGAAAATGCGTTTAATGAATTTGAAAGTGATGATGGCGATGGTGGTGGCAAAAAGCGTAAATTTCGTCTAAAAGGTGGTGGTGGCGATAATGATGGTGGCGAAGGGGGCGGTCTTTTGGATATGGTATTTACAGTTGAACAAAGACAAATAGCGTGTGATTGTGCCATTGGACAAATTAAACAAAACACATCAGCAAATGAATTGCAAAAATTAAGCGATGGTGGCACGCAGGCAATCAAAAATCTTGTTTCAACCGCTATTAATACTTGTGTCAGCGAAGTTAATAAGGCGGTTGAGAAAAAACAATGACCCGAGTCAATATCATTCCCGTCCAAGAATTAACCGACCAGCATTTATTTGCCGAATATCGTGAGATTACAAGGCTTTTTGCCCTTGTTAAGCAGGCGTGTGATAAATATCCGATAGATGCGGTATTAAAAAAAGTTGTATCAACGTATCGCCTAAGTACAGGGCATATTTTATTTTTTTATGATAAACTTGGCTATATTGAAAGGCGGTATTTTGAATTAAAAGATGAGGTATTAAAACGCAGGTTTAATGTTTCGTTAAAAGATGATATTGTAGAATTTCGCCAAGTCATTGATAAACGATTTTATAATGATTTTACCCCCAGTCAATCCGATATGGCAATTAACATTGACCGCTTGATTGAAAAGATAGAAGCCAAGCCAAATTGGTATAAAATCAATGGGCAACTTATCAATGATGATGACTATGTTCAAGGCTTAAAGGCGATGGTGCGATGATGGTTTGTGGTGCTATTGTATTGTGGGGATTGGGGCTGATGCCCCATTTTTTGGCGTAAATTTCCCCTTGAAAAATTTTGCCCCCACCCCCAATTACCCTCCACCAAATTTTAAAAAAACGGAGAAATTTATGACCACAACCAACCATCAATTTGAAGCCGAAGTAACCA
>JAUNEE010000044.1 GCA_030525705.1 Moraxella sp. | reverse complement strand
CAGTTGCTCTACCAACTGAGCTAAGCCGGCGGTGTATTTCCTAAGTGGTGCGTATTTTAGCAAATTCTCGGAGCATTGCAAGCACTTTTTTTATATTTTTTTAAAAAAATTTATAAATCATTGATTTTAAAAGTTTTTTATTTTAAAAAAATCCATAAAAAAGCCTCCGCAGCGGGAGGCTCTTTTTTAGGGATTAAGGTGTAGGATAGTAAGTTGCCGCTCCTGGTCCAACAGGCAGACCCAGTGCGAATACCCAAATACAGAACAATGCCGTCCAGCCCACCAAAAACACCATCGAATACGGCAGCATCATCGCCATCAACGTGCCGACGCCCGTATCTCTTTTATAACGAATCGCCACCGCCATAATCAAGCCAAAGTAGCTCATCATCGGCGTGATGATGTTCGTGGTACTGTCACCAATACGATACGCCGCCTGAATCATCTCAGGGGCATAGCCCGTCAGCATTAGCATAGGCACGAAAATCGGTGCGGTAATCGCCCACTGTGCGGACGCTGAACCAAGCATTAAATTCACCAATGCACAAATCAAAATAAACCCGATAAGTAGCAAAGGTCCTGATAGCCCGATGCCGTTTAAGAATGCCGCACCCTGTACCGCCATCACTGAGCCTAGGTTCGACCAGTTAAAATACGCAGTAAACTGTGCTGCAAAGAACACGAGTACAATATACATACTCAAAGACGCCATGGCATGGCTCATTGCATCTACGACATCTTGGTTGGTCTTAAGGCTGCCTGTCACTTTGCCATAAATCCACCCTGGAATGGCAAAGAATACAAAAATAAAGACCACGATACCGCTTAAAAAGGGCGAGCCAGACACCAGTCCTGTCTCAGGGTGACGCAGCACGCCATTTTCAGGAACAACCGTCCATGCCAAAAGCAAACAAAACACCACCATCGACACGCCTGCCCATAGAAGACCTTTTTTTTCTTGGGCGGTCAGTCTTTCCACCTTGCTATCCAAGACAGATGGGTCATCTGCATCCACTGGGTTATATTTACCAAGGCTCGGCTCGACAATCTTCTCCGTCACAAAATAACCCAAGCCACTCACCAAAAAGGTACTCGCCGCCATAAAATACCAGTTCGCCTCAGGCCCGACCACATAATCTGGGTCGATGATACGTGCCGCTTCTTGGCTAATGCCTGACAACAAAGGGTCAACCGTCCCTAAAAGCAAGTTGGCACTATAACCGCCCGACACCCCTGCAAATGCCGCCGCAAGCCCCGCCAAGGGGTGACGCCCTAAGGAGTGAAAGATGATGGCGGCCAGTGGGATTAGCACCACATAGCCCAGCTCAGCGGCTGTGTTCGACATAATGCCTGCAAAAACCACCACAAGCGTCACCATCTTCGGCGGTGCATTCATCACCAGCCCCCGAAGTGCTGCCGAAATCATGCCAGAACGCTCTGCCACGCCCACGCCAAGCAAGGCAACCAGCACCGTCCCAAGTGGCACAAATCCTGTGAAATTCGATACGGTATTTGAGACAATGCGTGCTAGCCCCTCACCATTTAGCAGATTTACCACATAAATCATGCCATCTTCACTTCTGCCCTTCGCCCCCTCAGGACGTGGGTCAATCACCCCCACCCCCATATAAGAAAGCACTGCCGACAGCACCAGCAAAAATATCGACATCCATACAAATAAAATCGCAGGGTGCGGCAAAAGATTGCCAAGCCACTCCACGCCCTTTAAAAATCGCTGCATTTTCGAGCTTTGTGCTGCTTTATTAAAGCCATCAGGTTGCATAAATCCCTCTTCCAATAGACAACAAAGATAAAGATACAGCAACATTAAAACACAAAGACGATACAATTACAAATTTTTTCAATGTCAAAAATCAATTTTTTCGCACATTAAGCCATACACACCAAAAATCGCACGCATTAAAACCAAAAAACAGGGCAACTCGCCCCGTTTTTCGATGATTTTTCATGGTGATTTTTAAGGATTTTTTAACATTTGTCCGTATTCGACAGTTTTTCAGGCTGAACGCTCAGGCTGCTCAAATTTCAATCCTGAAGTTTTAATCGCCCAAATCAGCTCGACAAAGGCACGATTATTAGTCAATGGCTCACCGTCTAAAATCAGCACATAGCCCGTTTTGTCAATCCATAAAAAAACAAAACTCACCTCAGGCATGAGCAAATCCACCTGCTTAAACAGCGACAACGCTCGCCCAGACAGCTCAAGCCCCCTTTGCTCTTGACGCATCACGAAATCGAAAAAATCCGCCGCCGCCACGCACAGCTTGTCCGCTTCCTCTTGACGGTAGCCGATTTTCGCCAAACAAAACCCCTCGTTGGAGGCGATGGCAGCACGCCTGCTTCCTGACAGACTTGCCACCACATAAGGCAAAAACTCATCTAACGCCATCTTCGGGGCGACCAGCGGCGTAGGCAAAAGCTCCACCCAGCCCGCTTCAACAAATTCCCCGAGCCACTCATGAGAAAACCGCTCAAGCCAGTCGCTTTTACTTAGGCTTTGACGTCCTGTCAATAACGCCTGCAATGACGCAGCTTTTTCATCGGGATTGATGTCTAAAAACGCATGGAAAACCCCTGACGGTGTCAAGGTCAAATATTCACTCATGTCCTATCCAGTTATGCTATCATATAAATCAAAGAACGCACCAAAAGTCTCATTTGTTCTTTTTCACGAGCATCTACCACGCTCACATTCGCTGTCATGCCACGCTCCATCAAGGCTGCGGTCAGGCGGTCATGCAAATCCCACGGCATATCCTCAGCGTGCGTAATCCCCACCACTAAAGCACTTGAGGCAATGAGCGGCATAAATGCGTCCAAATAATAATGCAAATCCGCCACAGGGTCTGCCTCGGTGGCATTTAATAATAATACAAGCCCCAAAGCATTTTCGCTTAAAATTTCCCACATAAAGTCGAAACGCCGCTGCCCCGGTGTGCCATATAACCGCACTTGCTCACCGCTATCTAGCTTCATCACCCCGTAATCCATCGCCACGGTGGTGGTTTTTTTTTGGTATTTAATCTCATCGGACGCCACTTCTTCTGTGGTCACAATGCCCTTATCCGACAAAGAACGAATCGCCTCTGTCTTGCCCGCCCCCACAGGCCCTGCCACAATCAATTTATAGCTATGCAAAGCAATCTCATCTATAATACTCATACATTCCTCTTTTTCATGATACTATTTGCCGGTTAATTTACTTAAAAGCCGTCTTAAAAAGCCTGTTTTTTGGGCTTTTTGCACGCCTGCATTTTCTGTGCGTATGGGTGCGGCAGGCATTTCTTGCTCGGCAAATGACGCCTCAAGTACACCAAAATCGGCTGTCCCCGATAAAATCGCCAATAAAAACACCCGATTTATCACCGACTTATCCACAATCATAAAACCATTCGCGCCAGACAGCTCATCGACACTTCTGGGTGCAACCAAGCAAGATGACACCAAGGCGTGCACATATTCGGGCGTGTCTTTTATCATAGAAAAGTTCGGCATAAACCGCATTTTTAACTTTAAGTCATGCTCCGCCACTTCCACACGCTCAGGCAAAATGCGTGCATACATCTGCCAAAGCAGCGTATTTAAAGGGTAGCGGAGGTAGCCGTTGTGTGGGATAGTGTTTGCCATTTTGTCAAAGTCTTCTTGGTTGATGGGTTCTGCGACAATAACATCTGTCAGCACCTGAAAATTATTGGCAATACTACAATAATCCATCAATCGTTCCATACTGCACACCAACGCCAGATTTTTCGCTTTATCCATATAAATCGTCTGACTGCCTGCCGTTAGTCTCAATGCCCCATCTTCTAAAATAATGTCAGCGAATTCATGCAGCAAAGCGGTTTGTTTTACCTGAAAATGCTTATCTAAAACCCGATGTAGCACATGACGCTCCACCCCGCTGCCCACTTTCTTGGCAGAGGCTGTGCCTAAAAAATCATACGGCTCATCATAGCCGCAGTCCATCGGCTCGCCTTGATAAAACTCATGGGCATGGTCGGAGATTTGTTTTGCCTGAAAAAACAACGTCTCTAATGCCGCCAGTGTTTCATCTTTGTTATACGGGCATTTTAAATATGTGGCAAATTCCCGTGGCAAAACCTGTGCCTTTTGCCATGCCACCACATCACCTTTAATGATTAACAAAGCTGCCCGTCTGCCGATATAATGAGTTAACTCACCGATGTAACTTTCAGAAAAGCCCATCATACCCACCCCCTCAAGGTTAATCACCAAGACAGCGGCATCTTTATGCTCACGGATAGTAGGCAAACACAGTCGCATATTTCCCCCAAAACAGCGGTCAATCTCCACCACCTCATACTCAGGATACGACCGACCAATGAGTAAATTTAGCACGCCTGCACTTTGCTTAGAAAAGCCAATCAACAACACTTTCATAACACCCCCAAACACCGCCAAAAGACGGCTTATCACATTGAAATACTCTCATCACGCACAGCCATCTCTTCTAAGGCGGCACGGCACACCTGCCATGCTTCATCAAAATAAAAATCCGCTTTCGCTAAAGCAAACCACGTCCGCATAAAGCCCATGCGGTCTTGACACGCCAGACAATGCTGCAAATATTCAGTCTGGATTATCTGAATGTCTTCTACATCATCGGCAGCTTTCGCCGCCAAAAGCCGAGCGGTGACCTCGCCCGCTACTCGCTGTGCATCATCTTTACTGACATATAATTTGTGCTTTGGTACGTTCATAGACGGCGAAACCAGCACACTAAAACGGGTGGCAAGTGGCGAAATGGCAGGCATATGAAAACCCTGCCCAATATACAAAGAAAACGCCTCGCTAATGTGCGTAGGCAGTCTTGCTGACAATGTCTCTAAGACCGCTTGCCCATCAAATGCCACATCATACCAACACGCAAAAAAATAATCCGCAAGCGCCCCCTGCAAAGGCTCACTTTGGTAAAACCTTGAGGCAATCTCCAAACGCTTTTTGTGATGATATTCACTGGTCGGCAGGGCTTTTACCAGTCGTGTATAATACCGAAACCGGCGTCTTAACCCAAGCTCAAACTCATCTACGCTGACAGACTTCTCCATCATCTTCCACACTTTTTTATACGGTCATACCGTGTTTTTTTCATAAAAATCGCCCGCCACGTGCGACAGTTTGCTCGTGCAGG
Organism: Moraxella sp.; assembly: GCA_030525705.1. Lineage (GTDB taxonomy): Bacteria > Pseudomonadota > Gammaproteobacteria > Pseudomonadales > Moraxellaceae > Moraxella. The sequence goes on along the minus strand of JAUNEE010000044.1, from coordinate 5,923 downwards.
CGATTGGTTCTTTATATAAAAAGAACTTAGCTGAGCAAGGTTTCCATCAAGTCAATCATGAACTCGGCGTCTTCTTCTTGCATGGCTTCAAAGCCCTCTGGCATACCCAGCTCATTTAGCACCGCTTGACCATCTGCATCTTTATTCAAAGATAATAAAACGTCTGTCAATGTGTCAGTATGCTCAAAGCCCTCTTTGACCAAAACCACATGAGAAATGGTCGCAATGTTACTTTCAATCAGCACATTCAACTGAGATTTGGTCAGATTTGACAAAGTCTCAAACACTTCAGCGATGAAAAATGCTGCATCCGCCTTGCCTGCAATCAACGCACGCGCCGCAGCTTGATAGGTTTCAACAATGTCAAACTTCACATCATCTTCACCCAAATCCACCGCCTCCAAAAGACGCATACCGATGAGTTTTACATCACGGTTATCCGCCATGGCAATGGTAGCCCCTTTTTTCAAATCATCAAGGGTCTTAATCTCACCCTTGGCAGAAGAAGCAATCACCATCTCATCAGACTTGCCAACAGGACGAGCGATGGCTTTATAGCCCTGCTCACGAATCATCTTAGCAGCGTCAAAGGGATTGGCATAAATCAAAGCGATGTCGCCTTTTGCCAAAAGGTCGCTTTGCTCAGCGTGCGAGGCTGGCGTGGTCAAATGCACCGCCAAATCGGAACGCTTTTGCAATAAAGTATTCAACAAATGCCAACCTGCGAAACGCTCAGGCGAAAAATCAGGGGCAATCAAAAAATTATAAGCCATGAATTACTCCTTTCATTTCATTGTGGCATATTGTGCCACCGCCTCAGCGACTTTGCTGCGGCTCGGCTTTCTTCTCACCGAGGTGTAGCCAACAACTTCACCGCGGCGAACATTCGGCACAACGGTAGCATAAACCCAGTAGTGACCGCCATCTTTGCACAGATTTTTGACATAGCCGTGCCATTTTTTCCCCGCTTTGACGGTCGCCCATAAGTCCGCATAAGCAGCGCTGGGCATATCAGGGTGTCTTAAAATGTGCTGCGGCTTACCGATAAGCTCATCTTCACTATAAGCACTAATCTCCACGAAAGCATCATTGACATGGGTCAAAATACCGTTCAAATCCGTGCGTGACACAATCAAACGCCCATCAGGATATGGATGCTCAACGCCCGTATCATAAACGGTACGGCTTGTGCCATCAAAAAAATTCAACGTATGCTCGACAGCCTCGCCATTTGGCTTTGGCATATCAGGTAGATTGCTCATATGCATTCCTTATTTTTACGAAGTGCGTTTGCCTGCCTTGCTTTTGGCTATCATTGGCATGAAATATCATTCTAAGACCGATAAGCCTGAGTGAATTATTAAGCCATCATCGAACGCTTAGTAGATACGCTGCCTTCTTAAAAAACCACAATCAACTGAGCCAAAAAATTCACAGCCAGCCACTTCGTCAATTACTTAAATCAATTTCGCCAAAGCTTCCGCAGCACGTTTAATGTCTAGGAAAATAAGACCCAATTTTGCATTTGGCTTAGCAAGAATGGTCAAAACCGCCTCACGACCTGCTGACGTCATAATGACGTAGCCTTTTTCACCTTGCACCAAAACACGGTCAGTACTACCACGACCTAGCTCACCACCTGCACGGTCACCCAGTGACAGCAGGGCAGCACTCATCGCACCCACACGGTCTTCATCGATGCCAGTTGGCAATGCAGAAGCAATCATCAAACCATCGGTTGAAATCAACGCAGACGCCTCAACATCAGCAGATGAACTATTTAGGTCGCCTAGGATTTGTTGGAACATATCAGTACGCACAGCGAACACTCCTTTGATGAGAGGTATCGATTCTATTCACAAAAATCATTAAAAAATTACAAAATGAATAATAAATCGATACTTAAGTTAAAATAAAATGTCTCTTTACCTATCATTTATAAAACCAATATCAGTTATTGATTTTATAAATATAAAGAGTATTTACGATTATACACGTGTTTTTTATAAACGCAACCATTTTTTAACATTTTTCATAAAAAAATTCCCCAATGTTATAAATGACTTATAAAAGTTAGGGAATTATAGCACGGCACTTTTATAATTACCATAAAAAAATTATGGGTTTATAAAAAATCATGCAATTTTTTTTAGAATTTTTTGTTTTATTCTGGTGTTATACCATAACTTTTTAGAATATCTAAAAAGTCTTTTTCGTTAATGATTGAAATACCAAGACTTTGGGCTTTTTCGAGCTTGGACCCCGCCTTTTCGCCCGCCAAAAGCTGAGTGGTATTTTTCGACACACTGCCCGCCACTTTCGCCCCCAGCGTCTCTAAAAATTCCTTGGCGGTATCTCGGCTCATACGCTCAAGCGTGCCTGTCACCACCCAAGTTTGACCCGCTAAAGGCAGCTCGCCCTCGGATTGTTGTTGTGCTTGCCAATGCACCCCCACCCCTAAAAGTCGCTCGATGATTTGGCGGTTATGCTCACTGGCAAAAAAGTCCGCTATCGCCTGTGCAGTTACCTCGCCCACATCGGGTGTCGCAGTGAGTTTCTCCAAACTGGCTGTACTTAATGCAGAAAAATCCGTGAACGTCTTAGCTAGATTCTGTGCCGTGGTCTCACCCACCCCCCGAATACCCAACGCAAAAATAAAGCGTGGCAAGGTCGTCTCTTTGGATTTTTCAATGGCGGCCAGCAGTTTTTTTACAGACTTTTCACCCAAACCCTCCAAGCCCTCCAGATGCGTTTTATGCAAATGCAGCTCATAAATATCCGCCACCGTCCGCACAAGCCCCATCTCAAAAAACGCCTCAAGCCACTGCTTGCCAAGCCCATCGATGTCCATTGCCCGTCTCGACACAAAGTGGATTAACGCTTCTTTTTGCTGAGCAGGGCAAATCAGCCCACCCGTGCAGCGTGCCAACGCCTCACCCTCAGGCAAACTCACAGGTGAATGACATTCAGGGCATTGCGTTGGCAGTGTGATTTCTTTGGCAGTCTCAGGGCGTAACTCAGGCATGACGGCTGACACCTTTGGAATCACATCCCCTGCACGATGCACGCTCACCGTATCACCGATTTTTATCCCAAGCCGTAAAATCTCCCCATAATTATGCAAAGTCACATTGCTTACCATCACCCCGCCGACATTCACAGGTTCAAGCTTACCCACAGGCGTAAGCGTCCCTGTCCGCCCCACTTGCCATTCCACCCCTAAAAGCTTAGTGGCAACCGTGGTGGCAGCGAACTTATAAGCAGTTGCCCAACGTGGCTCACGGCTTAAAAACCCAAGCTTGGCTTGCACTGCCAAATCATTGACTTTTACCACCAAGCCATCAATCTCAAAGGGCAATTCTTCTCTTTTTTCTGAAATTTTTTCTTGATAATCAACGATGTCCTGAGGCTTATTCGCCACCATAAAAGGACTTATCTCAAAGCCCTGCTCGGACAACCACTCCAAAGCACTGCTTTGTGTACGCACCGTCTCGGGCAATCCTTGATTAACAGAATACCCAAAAAACGCCAAAGGACGAGCCGCCGCTATCGCAGGATTTAACTGACGTAAACTACCCGCCGCTGCGTTTCTTGGATTGGCGAATAGTCGCTCGCCTTTTTTTTCCGCTTGTTTATTGAGTTTTTCAAATCCAGCTTTTGGCATAAGCACCTCGCCTCGCACCTCAAGCTTTTCAATCTCATGGCACGGCAATACCAACGGCAAATTACGAATGGTACGCACATTATGCGTAATGTCCTCGCCCACTTGCCCATCACCACGGGTCACCGCCTGCACGAATACACCCCACTCATACTTCAGTGATACCGCCAACCCATCAAGCTTTAATTCCACCTCAAAAGCGTCAATCGCCTTATCCAGCCTATCATTCGCCCTGCGGATAAATTCTTGCAGCTCATGTGCATTAAAAACATTTCCCAACGACAGCATGGGCAAATCATGTGCCACCTGAACAAAAGCCAACAACGGTTCACCGCCCACGCCGTCACTCGGGCTGTCGGATTGTTTTAAATCGGGGTAAGCCGCTTCAAGCGCGACAAGTTTTTGTCTTAAAGCATCATATTCCCCATCACTAATCACAGGATTATCCAGCACATAATAAGCGTGGTTGTGCTTTTTTAGAGCAGCAATGAGCTGTCGCATCTCAAAAACAATTTCTTTAGTCATCTTAATTCTCTAATACAACAAATTTTAGGCACAAAAAAACCACAAGCCCTCAAAAAAGACAGCTTGCGGCTTTTGCCATTCACGCTTGATATTCGCTTACCATCGCACGCAATGCCTGCAACTGGTCATGGTCAAGCAAATATCCCGCCTCGTCATGAATGTCCGCATACAATTCATCAGCGATAGAACGTGCAACCTGTACCATGCTGTCAAAGCCACGCACCGCTTGCGGATGTGGTAATGACAAGAACAACGCCAAGCCACGGTAATTCATCTCAGGTAACGTCACCAAGTCAAACGCCTCAACACCATCAACGCCCACACCCAGCATACTAAACCACAGCATACCTGTACCCTCAGGGTTTTCATAGCGATGAAACATATTTAATACGCCGTACTTTAATGCATACTGACGCACCAACTGCATAATAGTCGCCCCTTCAATGCTCTCAAAGCTGTTTTTCGGACTAATAACAATGGTAACCGTCTGTTTTTGACCGAGCAACGCATCATTATTACGCAAGTTTTCTTCGGCTTTTTCATGGAAATAACCATCTAATACGGGCGCTTCCTCTTCGTGCGTTTCAAGCATCTGCTCAAAACTTTCTTGCACCGCAACCCCGTCTTCCGTCTTGCCCTCAGACGTCACTTGGGCAGGCGATACAGCTGCGGCCTCTGTAGCAGTCTGAGGTACAACACTCATCGCAAGTGCAGGCGTTGCTTGAGTGTCATATGTGGACTCAGTTTGAGTGACTGATACCTGCTGCAAATTGACTTCAGCAACAGGTGCAGATTCCATCTCAAGCTTCGTGCGTGTTGCTGCCACCGTCGCCAAATTACTCAAAGCATCTGGCTCACCCTCATTTCTTCCGTCAAGCCCACTGGATTCATGCACAACCTGTCTTTTATCTCTTGGCAAAATCGGCACACCGTCCTTGTGCTCAACCTCGTCCACCCCAAGACCGCCCTTGGAAGACTTCTTTAGGCTGGTTACAAAAATAATAAAACCCACAACAATAATGGCAATCCCAATCAAGATTAATGCATTTGTTGTCACCACGTCACTCCATCAAAAAACCAATCTTACCAAAACCCTTGTTATTTTTCTAAAATCAATCATCACGCCAAGGGAAATTTTGACCTAAAAATAACTTCCTAGAATAACAAAACTATACCTTTTTTTCTAGCTATTTTCGCATCAATCGTAAAAAAATTAGACATACGCCTATTTTTTAGGCATAAAAAAACACCCAACAACTGTTGGGTGTTTGTACTTATTATTAAGCTTTTTTGCCACGTCCTGCGAACGCACCAAAACGCTTATTAAAGCTTGCCACACGACCTTCGTTAGCGGTTTTACGTTGCTCACCAGTATAAAAAGGGTGAGATGCACTTGATACGTCAAGTGGGAAATATGGATACTCTTTGCCTTCGTACTCACGAGTCGCCTTAGTGACAACAGTTGAGCGAGTCAAGAAATAAACATCCGCATTCGTATCATGAAACAATACCTCACGGTAATTTGGGTGAATATCTTTACGCATAATAAAATCCTATCCAAAAAAACTTAAGCACTAAAACCAGTCTTAGCCACTCTATCGCCAACCAATTTGGCATACAGCACCAAAACCTCAATCTTTTAGCCTTCTTAAGCGGGAAAAATTCTATTATAACATAAAAACACCCCCAACCTCAACACCCCACCTCCACCAAATCCCCTCTTTCCACTCTTATCTG
>JAUNEE010000043.1 GCA_030525705.1 Moraxella sp. | reverse complement strand
TTTGCTGGACTTTGATAGCCCCGCATTCATACGCCCATACCCACTGTTTTCGCTCATTGTTAATTTCAAATAAATATTTGCTTCATTCTAAAAAACTTAAGTCAAAAACTTAATTCTAAACCTTTGTGATTCATCAATAATATCTACAAAACTCGCCCCAAGCACGCCTGTCAACCCATCGGGACTTATCCCCACATCAAGCCCCCGCCGTCCGCCACTGATATACATTTTATCTAAACTTTGAGCAGTATCACTAATCATGGTCGGCAATTTTTTCTTTTGTCCAATCGGACTAATACCACCGACCAAATAACCTGTTATGCGTTCGGCACTTGCCCTATCCGCCATTCTTAATTTTTTAACGCCTACTGCTTTGGCAAATTTACTTAAACTTAATTGATACGCCACAGGCAAAACGGCTACAAAATAGTTTTTACCATCGGTAGCAAGCAAGGTTTTAAACACTTCTTGGTCGGTTAAGCCAAGTTTTTCCATCGCCTCCGCTCCAAAATTGGTATTACTCGGGTCATGGTCGTATTCGTGAACGCTAAAATCTATCTTTTGCTTTTTTAATAAAGTGATGGCAGGGGTCATACTATTTTTCCAATGGTTCTATAAAGGAGCATTTAAAATTTCGGTATGAAATAATAACATCAAAATCGCCGAAAATATTCCAAACACAATAAAAGAAATAAGGGATAAAATCACCGAAATCCGCTTCTTTTTATATAAAATCAAATAACCTTTAATATATAACGGCAAAGCAATAATACCATTTAAAATCCAATAAATAACATCATCATCACTTTTCCATTTTAATACATCGAATTTCACATATAAAAAATCCATTATCAAAGCAACAACGATAAATTTCATAATAAAAAGCACAAGATAAACACAAGATAAAATTAAAATAAACTGCCCACACACTGAAAGTTTTAGACACCAAAAACAACATCTACAAGACAAGGAAAAATCTCAGAAATTTAGCGAACTTGCTTTCAGATTGTTCATTATGCCATAAAGCTTTTAGCATCACAAATACCTTGATGGCTTTTACACTCTGGCGTGAATTTTGTTGGTTTTTTAACCTAAAATGGTTGCCAAAATTCACAGAAACTTGTATCATGCAAAAATCCACTGTTTTAAGGAATGCGATATGACACCTAAAAAATTCACCTTGACCGCCCTATTATGTGTGGCACTAAGCGTCTTTTCCATCAATGCTTGCAGCACCCTAAAACCCACAGGCACAGTAATGGTTGGCATGACTTCAGGCACCCCATAAATGACCTTAAAATAAGACAACCCAACGTTACGCTTAGCACCCAATCAACCCACCCCTTATTTTTATAGAAATCACGCCCATGAAAAAATCTTTTAGCATTCTTTGTGCGTCACTTGTATTGAGTTTAAGCGGCTGCCAAACGCTGCACAGCGACAACAAAACCAGCACCGAAACAACCGAAACCGCCCAAAGCCCCCTAAAAGACTACCGCTTTGAAAACGGACTTCGGCTCATCGTCAAAGAGGACAGACGCTCACCCATTGTTATGACGCAGATTTGGTATGAGGTTGGGTCGATTGATGAGCCTGTCGGCAAAGGCGGTATTTCACATTTTTTAGAACATTTAATGTTCAAAGACAGCACCTTGCTCAGCGGTGAGGATTTTCACCGTGTACTAAACCATTTTGGTAGCAGTAAAAACGCCTTTACCAGCTATGATTTTACCGCTTATTATGAGAGCCTACCTGCCAACCAATACCCCATCGCCCTTGAGATTGAGGCAGCAAGAATGCAAAACCTCATCTTGCGTGATGAGGAGATTGAGACAGAACGCCAAGTCATCTTCGAAGAACGCCGTCAACGCACGGACAGCAACCCCTTGGCAAAAGCCTACGAAGAATTTTTCGCACTTGCCATGCCTGACTCGCCCCGTGGTCGCCCCATCATCGGCAGTATGGCAGACATAGAAAACATTAGCCCCTCCGACCTAAAAGCTTGGTATGATACATGGTACGCCCCGAATAATGCCACACTGGTGATGGTCGGCGACATCTCTGCCGCTGACGCCTACAAATGGGCGAAAAAATATTTTGGTGACGCCACGCCAAAAGCCCTACCAGAACGCACCCTACCCATCCAAAAAAGCCACCGTGGTTATACCGCCAAAGAAACCCGCCAAGCCGTCAACGTTCCAACGCTCATCATGGGCTTTAATGTACCAAGCCTAAGCTCAGACAACCCCAAGGACGCTTTGGCGTTATCGGTGTTTTCAGACATTGCAGATGGTGGCTATTCAGCACGTTTTGAGCAAACACTGGTGCGTGAAAAAGCGTTGTTCGACAGTATTGGTGCATCTTATAATTTATTACAAAAAGGGGACGCTTTGTTCGTGATTGTCGCCACGCCCAAGGCAGGCGTCACCTTAGAGCAAGCAGAAACAGAAATCCTAAACACCCTAGCTAACATTAGTCATGGCGAAATCCGTGATGAAGAGCTGTCTCGGGGGCAGACCAATCTTGCCGCCTCCTTGATTTTTAACAATGAAAGCATTGCCAGTACCGCACAAAACTTGGGCGTCCTATCCATGCTTGGGCTGCCCTTGGATACGGTGGAAAATTTGCCCAAGACCTTATCCGCTTTGAAAAAAAGTGACATTCAAGCCGCAGGTAAGCACTATCTGGTGCGTGAAAACCTGACCCGCCTGTCGGTATTGCCACAGGCAGATTCTGACACGCACTAGTCACTTTCGCTTTTATTGAGATTTACTTATGAATGCTTTTAAAAAAACTCTCTTATCTTTGACGCTTGCCCTTAGCACACTCAGCCTTGCTAATGTTACCGCACCGCCTGTCGATACGACTCGTCCTTTGCCCACCTTAGGTAGCATGAATCAACTGGGCGAGCTGTCCTTTAGCGTGCCAACCATGATACGCTTTCACACCCGTGATGGCGTGCCAGTGATTTTTACACCCATCAAGGGACTGCCCATGGTCGATGTTAGCCTAAGCTTTCAGGCAGGCTCCGCCTATGACACACAAATCCGTGCCGATGGTTTTGGGCTTGCCAATATGACCGCCACACTCATCACCAAAGGCACAGCACGCCTCAGCGAAGATGAATTTTTGGAAAAAAGTGAAAGCCTTGGCGTACAGCTGTCCGCCAGTGCCAGTCGTGATGCTTGGAGCTTAAATTTACGCAGTCTCTCCCAAAAAGACACCCTAGACCCTGCCGTCGCCCTTATGATGGAGGCACTGACCACCCCTGCATTTGATGAAACGGTCTTAAAACGCACGCAAACACAGCTTATCACCGCCCTAACCCAGCAAGAACAAGTTCCAAGCCATGTGGCAAATGTCGCTTTTTTTCAGACATTGTTCAATGATCACCCCTACGCCCACCCCGTGACAGGCACAAAAGACAGCGTCAGCCGCTTAAGCCAAGCCGAGCTTTTCGCCTTTTCTAAGCGATTCTTGGTTGCCCAAAATGCCGTCATCACTCTGACGGGCGATTTGAGCGAAACAGACGCTAAGCTTTTGGCAGAAAAACTTGCCACCGCCCTGCCAACAGGCGAAAAAGCTCCCGCCCTGCCCACACCCGCCACCCCGAAAGCCACACACGTTCACATCAACCACCCAAGCCCACAAACCGCCATCTTAATGGGCAATCTTAGCACGCCACTTCTAAGCACAAAATCCGCACTCCACGCACAAAACACCTTCGACTTAGCGAATAAGGTGCTGGCAGGCGGTGACTTCGGCACTCGACTGATGGACGAAATTCGGGTAAAAAAAGGCTACACTTACGGGATTTATGGCAATAACCAACAAATGTCCACAGCGGGCATTTACGCCATCAGCTTCGCCACCCAAAGTGAAAAAACGGCGGACGCACTGTTTGACACCCTAGCAGTCATCAAAGACGCCCAAACCAGCGGCATTCGCCAAGATGAACTCGACTTGGTGCGTTTTGAATCAAAAAACAATTTCCCCAATGAATTTTCAAGCAACAGCGGGATTCATCGCCTTGCACGCTACATGAACTTTTATGCTTTGCCTGACAGCTACCTAAAAGACTACGCAAAAAGTCTTGACCAAATTAGCCTAAAAGACGCCAACGCTGCCTTAAACCACACCATCATGCCTGAAAATTTCATTATCATCACCGTGGGCAATCAAGCCCCCAACCTAGTCAACATCGGCAGATAAGCCATAAAAAAACAGCGTTTTTTACGCTGTTTTTTTATCTAAAAATCTTAAAATGTAGTCATTGATTGCTATTTATAATTAGCTGCTTAAGGCTTGAAAAGGACTTTTCATTCGTGATGAACTTAATAAACCTGAGAAAATCCACCCAAAAGGACAGTTTAAAATGAACGAAAAATCCAACCAAAAGAAGTCTGTTTTTAAACCACCAACCTTGACCCATCCTTTAAAATAGGATTTTTAGATGATAATCGCGGGTGACTGCCTCGCCTGTTTTTTTCGGGTACACACGCACAACATAACGTCCAAGCTCCTCCACCTTAAACACCCCCTCTGAAAACTCGTGCTTCACGGGAGAGACCAACATCACACCCAAGGCAGGATCGGACACGCTTGCCATTAGCTTATCACCCGCCTGCGGATAAATGTAATAATCACAGCTACCAAAATGCAAATGGTCATGATATTCAATCAGTTCAGACCCCATGGCACGCTGAAGCAATCTTGGACAGTGGTGATGCGAAGCTTCATACTGGACATTATGCACCACGTCTTCGGTTTGTGTTAGCTTGGCTTGCCCATTCGACTGATAACAACCCACCAAGAGCCACGCCGCACAAAGCATCGCCCACACAGACATAAGGGATGTCTTAGACAAAACAGCAAGGATAAGGCGTGACATAAAAACCTCCGTTCAGGATTTGTGCTTTTGTAGTATCCGTGTATATTTTACAAAAACTAAACAATTATACCAAGTATAATACAAAAATACTATTATTTTTTTCAATATCCATCTTTCGTATTAAAAAATAAGAACATTTGTTAACAAATAAAAAGTTCGTCAAATCAAAAAAACCGCCCTAAGGCGGTGTATTTTTAACCAAAAACTTAAGGCGCGATGGGCGTTAAAGGCATGATAACATCTGTATTCTGCGCACGATGACGTAAATAGTGGTCAAGCAGCACAATCGCAAGCATTGCTTCAGCGATAGGCGTTGCTCTCACACCCACGCACGGGTCATGCCGTCCCTTGGTGAGCATTTCCACCGCATTGCCTGACAAATCGATACTTTTGGCAGGCGTGGTAATACTGGCAGTCGGTTTTAAAGCAATGGTCACACGAATGTCCTGCCCTGTAGAAATTCCGCCCGCCACACCGCCTGCGTGGTTAGCAGTAAAACCCTCAGGGGTTAGCTCATCTTGGCTTAAATGCCCGAACGCCTCCGCTGCCGCCATGCCATCGCCAATCTCCACGCCTTTAACAGCATTAATACCCATCATCGCATGAGCAATGTCTGCATCAAGACGGTCAAATACAGGCTCACCAAGCCCCACAGGTACGCCCGTCGCCAGCACCACAAGCTTCGCCCCGACACTGGTACCATTTTTTCTGCAATCATGGATTAACGCCTCAAAATCCGCCAACACAGACGCATCGGGGCAAAAAAACGGGTTGCTATTTACCACCTGCCAGTCAATCGCACTTTCATTGACCGTCGCTTTTACTGAGCCGATTTGACACACATAGCCACGCACTTCGATGCCCTTGCTTTTTAAAAACTTTTTAGCAATCGCCCCTGCTGCCACTCGCATGGCGGTCTCACGTGCAGAAGAACGCCCGCCACCCCGATAATCACGAAAGCCGTACTTCATGCTATAGCCATAATCGGCATGATTGGGGCGAAACGTGTTCGCAATCTCGCTATAATCCTTGGATTTTTGGTTGGTATTGCGGATTAAAAGCCCAATCGGTGTGCCTGTTGTCCGCCCCTCGAACACACCAGAGATGATTTCTACCTTGTCATCTTCTTTTCTTTGTGTGGCAAATTTAGAGGTGCCGGGTTTTCGACGGTCAAGTTCAACTTGCAAATCTTCTTCACACAAGGGTAAATTGGGCGGAACACCGTCCACAATCGCCATCAAACCCACCCCGTGTGATTCTCCGCAGGTGGTAACGCTAAATAATTTTCCGATGGTGTTGCCTGACATAATTTTTCCTACTTATTGTTTTTTATTTACAATTCTACCTGCAACTTTAATTGCAATACCACTACCAGGAATTAGCTCGCTGGCAATATCCGCACTCAAATCAATGAGCATATCTCTGGTGACTAAGTCAGAAAACTTATCTTTATACCATTGACCATTTTCACTAACCTCACCAGTTAATCCATTGACTTCAATTACCCCCATCTTATCGCCAACACTCCAAACATATTCAAAAGCGAATACAGGAACAAAAAATAAGTGGATTTTCTCAAATTGAATGGTATCACTACTAATTTTATGGGCGTTGATTGCGTGAGCATTTAAAGAATGACACGCATTTTGAATGGCGGAATACTGAGTTAATAATGGCTCAATCGCATTTGCAACATTCATACTTTCCATTTCAGAATAGCGATATTTTTGTAATAAGCCTTTAAAATACTCTTCTTTCGTATCTCTATTTAATCCATCAAAATAGCGGTTAAATTCAATTTTTCTATGACAAAATTCTTCTGCTGACACATCAATTTTTGCTTTATCTTTGGTTCGGCTAATTTCATAGACAACCCCATCAACTTCAACGGATTGGGCATAAGGGTTATTAATAGCGACAGGGTAGGTGATTTGACTGGAATAATCTACCGATTTTACCGCCTCAATCAACCAAAAAGGCTCATAGCGACTTTCTTTTCTCGCCAGATTCACCGTGTCATCTTTGGGTCTTTTTAAAGGATTTAATTTTGCCATCATACCAAAGGCATTAAGCTTATGCTTTTCAGCTTGCTCCTCAGCGGCACGCAAAGGATAAACCTCATCGAAAACAAATAGCTTAACCGCCTCTTCTTTAATAATCAATTCCGATTGGAAATTTGACATCATGCAACTCCTGTATTGCCAAAAAAAATTATTCAAGATAGGTTGTCATGCCATAATAACAGCAAATAAAAACCAACCTACTTTTTTTAAATTCGGCGTTTTTATTGACGGTCTACTTGCACATACTTCGCAAATTCATCACGATAATACAATAAATCCTCACAATCCATGGCAAAAATCCCTGCACCGCCTTTCTCGAATTTTAGCCAGTCAAATTGAATATTCGGATAGGCTTGACGCAGCGCCCACTCACTATCCCCCACTTCACAGACCAAAAGCCCATCATGCGTCAAATAATCTGGGGCGTGGTATAAAATTTTATGAACGATGTCCAAGCCGTCCTGTCCTGCAGCTAGGGCGTGTTCTGGCTCATATAAAAACTCGGGCGGTAATTCTGCCATGTCTTCAGCGTCTACATAAGGTGGATTAGTCACAATCAGCTCATATTGATTTTCGGCAGGGAGTTTGGCAAATAAATCCGATTCAATTAAATTCACCTGATGTTCTAAATTATGATGCTCGACATTTGTCCACGCCACTTCCAAGGCATCTTTATCAATATCAATGGCATCCACATTGGCATCAGAAAAAGCATTAGCAAGGGCGATGGCAATACAGCCAGACCCCGTACACAAATCCAAAATGCGTTCTGGGGCGGAAAGCTGTTTTTCTTCTAAGCCATGCAAAAAGACCTTAGCTTTGTCAATATTGTCATTATCAAAATACGGGAAAAAGTTTTTATTGATAAGCTCAGCGATGGGCGAGCGAGGGATAAGCACCCGTTCATCCACATAAAAAGGCAGATTACAAAAATACGCCAAGTTAATCAAATACGACAGCGGTTTTCTTTGGATAATCCGCTCAGACAGTAAAGTTAACACCGCCTGCTTCTCGCTTGCCGTCAAACGACAATCTAAAATCTCAGGGTCGGCGTCCCATTGTAAAGACAAGGTATGCAAAACGATGGCGGAACTTTCTGCGAACTCATCGGTCGTGCCTTGAGCCACCACCACATCATATTCACGCAGCTTGCTCACGCAAAAACGGATAAAATCACGAATGGTGAATAAAGCCGCTTTCGCCTCTTCAATCTCCTCCATCAGCACTTCAATCTGTGCTTCACTTAAAAGCCCGTCCATACGCTGTGCCTCATCGGCATATACATCGTCAGTAAAATCGTCAAAAGTCGTATCCACGTCATCACCTTGCATTAAATTTCATAAATGCCCTATTATACATCATTTTTTTAATGATGTTCGGGCAAAAAACACTTTTTTCCCCCTCATGTCTGCTTTTATGCTATAATGAACCTTTTTCTCGCCCCCTTAATAAGTATTTTTTATGAAAAAAATTCCACACTGCCTACCAAAAGACATTAGCCCTGAAGTGTTTTTGGCTGAATACTGGCAAAAAAAGCCCCTGCTCATAAAAAACGGTCTGCCTGCCTTGGTAAATCTTTTCGACCCTGAGGACGTCATCGCCCTTGCCCAAGAAGAGGAAGTATCGGCACGGCTCATCACTCAGACCCCTACCGATACAGGCGACAAATGGACGCTAAAGTACTCGCCACTAACCCAAAAGGACTTTAAGCATACGCCAGAGTTATGGACGGTTTTGGTGCAGAATCTTGAGCAATGGTCGGTCGAGCTTGGCGAGCTATGGCAAGCCTTTGATTTTATTCCAAAATGGCAACAAGACGACATCATGGTCTCCTACGCCCCAGATGGTGGGTCGGTCGGTCGCCACTATGATGAATATGACGTGTTTTTGGCACAAGGCTATGGCAAACGTCGTTGGCAACTTGGCAAAATGTGTGATGACAAGACTGAATTTATCAAAGGACAGCCCATTCGCTTGCTTGACGATATGGGCGAGATTATTTTTGATGAAGTCCTAGACGCAGGCGATGTGCTGTATGTGCCGCCACGCCTTAGTCATTATGGACTGGCAGTGGGTGACTGCCTGACGTTTAGCTTCGGTTTTCGCCGTCCTAGCAGCGTGCAAGTTTTGGATAAATTGGCAGATGTTGCAACCAACCACCCCGCTTTATTCAAGCCTCTTATTTTACCACAAGCCCCACAAGACAGCTCACACACGCTCAGCCATGACAGCATTACCGCCATAAAAGAAAGACTCATTGCATTCTTAAATAGCCCTGAGGGTGATACGCTGTTTTGCCAAGCTGTCAGCGAACTTGTCAGCGTGCGTCAGTATGAACTTTTGGCATTTGATGATGAGATTGATGGCGAGATTTTGGCGGGCTTTTTGACAGAAGATGGCAAGCTTGGCATCAACCACGCCAGTCGCTTTATTAAAGTGGGTGAAGACTGGTACATCAACGGCGAGCCTGTTTGCCTAGATGACACCGCATTACGCCTCCTCACCGCCCTACTAGAGGGTGAAAAGCTAGGGCAAGACGCCCTAAAAGATGCTGACATGGGCGTGCTGGCGTCTTGGGTAAATAACAACTGGCTGGTCGCCATCGAGCCTGACGCTTAATCTGCCATAAAAGACAAAAGGCAAAATCCGCACGGTTTTGCCTTTTTATTCTGCATAAATTTCAAATGCCAAGGCGGGCTTTTAGTACGCTCTAACACGAAGCCGCCACCCGTCTTGCAGCCCAACCTACGAAGACTTACCAAGCGTGGCAAGCTTTTTACTAATCAGCACCGCCACAGGCAAGCTAACCGCCGTTCCTGCCACCACCGCACCTATCATACTGACTGCCGTCACTTTATCCATGACAATCACCACCACCATAAAAATTCCCACCACCACGGTAAAAGCAATGGTAAAAATCGCACTTAATAAAGGCATATTCATAGGACAACTCCTTGGCTTTTGGCTAAAAGATAACTGTTAATCAAAACTAAACAGCCTTTGATAATAAGCCTGATTTATATCAATAAATTTTTTAAGGATTTATGTATGTTATACACCTTTTTCCATAAAATTTGTAGGTATTTTTTGGTTTTTTTGAAAATTTTTGCTAAAATCCGCCAACCATAACAAAAAGTTATTTATTTTTTAGGGCAACCGCCTATGAAAAGTTCACGAAAAAACCCATGAAGTGATGAAAAATCACCATTTTTTCTAAAAAACTGTGGTAAAATAACGAGATTTTAATATTTACTTGCCACATCGATTGGCACAGTCACAACCCGTCAGGATTCCCATGAAAAAACTTAGCACCAACCAAGTCCGCCAAGCCTTTATTGATTTTTTTGTTCAAAAAGGACATACTGCCGTCCAGTCCAGCAGTCTTGTGCCTTATAATGACCCCACTTTGCTGTTTACCAACGCAGGAATGAACCAGTTTAAAGACACTTTTTTAGGTCTTGAAAAACGAGATTACACCCGTGCCGTTACTGCCCAAAAGTGCGTGCGAGCAGGCGGTAAGCACAATGACCTTGATAATGTTGGTTATACCGCTCGTCATCACACCTTTTTTGAGATGATGGGTAATTTTAGTTTTGGTGATTATTTTAAAGAAACCGCCATTCCTTTGGCGTGGGAGTTTTTGACTTCTGATGACTGGCTTGGACTGCCCAAAGACCGCCTGTATGTTACCATTTATCATACCGATGATGAAGCCTTTGATATTTGGCATAAGGTGGTGGGACTTGCCCCAGAGCGGATTATTCGCATTGGCGATAACAAAGGCGGTGAGTATCAATCCGACAACTTTTGGATGATGGGCGATACAGGTCCTTGTGGTCCTTGTACTGAGATTTTTTATGACCACGGCGAGCATATTTGGGGCGGACTACCCGGCACACCAGAAGAAGATGGCGACCGTTTTGTTGAGATTTGGAACAATGTCTTTATGCAGTTTAACCGCCAAAAAGACGGCACAATGGAGCGACTGCCAGCCCCCAGTGTAGATACTGGAATGGGGCTTGAACGCATTTCCGCCATTATGCAAGGCGTACACGGCAACTATGAGATTGATACCTTTGTAAACTTAATGAATTCGGCAAGCGACATCATCGGTATCGCCAACAATGGCGAGCCATCTTTAAAGGTGC
Source organism: Moraxella sp. (assembly GCA_030525705.1). Taxonomy (GTDB): domain Bacteria; phylum Pseudomonadota; class Gammaproteobacteria; order Pseudomonadales; family Moraxellaceae; genus Moraxella. The sequence goes on along the minus strand of JAUNEE010000043.1, from coordinate 507 downwards.
TGGCTGACCATATCCGTGCGGTGTCGTTTCTTATCGCAGACGGAGTTAAGCCGAGCAACGAAGGACGGGGCTATGTGTTACGCCGTATTATGCGAAGAGCCATTCGCCACGGCAATAAACTGGGGGCGGAAGGGGCGTTTTTCTACAAACTGGTTGCCACCCTTGTGGCGGAAATGGGCGATGCTTATCCTGAATTAAAAGCCAAACAAAGCGAGATTGAAACCACCATCGCCAAAGAAGAAGAGCAATTTGCCAAAACCTTAGCACAGGGTTTACGCCTATTATCAGCCGAGCTTGAAACCTTAAAAGCTGGCGACACCTTAAATGGCGAAACCGTGTTCAAACTCTACGACACTTATGGCTTCCCCTATGATTTGACCGCCGATATTTTGCGTGAAAAAGAAATTGGCATTGATGAAGACGGCTTTGAAAAAGAAATGGAAGCCCAGCGTACTCGTGCCAGAGAGTCAGGCAAATTTGCCCTAGATTATACCAGTCTGATTAAGG
>JAUNEE010000004.1:51159-57796 GCA_030525705.1 Moraxella sp. | reverse complement strand
ATAAAGGCAAACACGCCGTCAAACTCGCATTTGATAATGGCGACAAGATTGTGGGTGGTTCGCTTTATCAGCTTGATGATGGTTGGGACACGGGGCAGGTGTTGGCTCAAAAGTCGGTAATGGTTGATGATGGCGACACATTGACAAGTTTGTGGCAAGACAAGTTAGCTCCGATTGGGGTGGAGTTGTTTGGGGGGTATTTGATTGAGTTGATTGACAACCTATAAATGCAATACTATTTTGCAATATGCAATAAAAAAGCGTGGTAATTATCACGCTTTTTTGGGGGAAATTTTACGCTCGGCATTAAAATACCCATCATAAAACATAGCGTTCTTGCAGTATTTTTTCTGGTCATTCCCGGTGTAGCATTTATGATTTACCACACTGACCTTGGTATCAAAATAATAATCTTTTTCTGTAAAGTCGTCAGGTGCTTTTAAGTCTAACTTTGCAAAGGATGGGGCTGTGTAAATGGTATCTCCAACAGTCACCACAAGACTGTGATGAGATTTTCCTTTATTTGCAAAAGCAAGATAAGTATCTACCTTGTCTGAACGCTCAATATACGCCTCTGAATAAATTGGATAACCCCGAAATAACGCCCATAGCACACAAGAAATCAATGCACCTGTCGCCATGGTGATTCTTAAGTATTTTAATTGCTGTGTTTCCTTTGGGGTGAGCTCTGGTTTTTTAGGTTTGGATTTAAATAACCTTTTTTATACCTTTTTATTAAATCATAAATATAGCAAACAGAGTTTAAAGCATTAAATTATTATATAGGAAATAAGATATTTTTTAGTGAAAAATTATCTTATCAATTCTGCTTTTGGGTTTTTTGGATTGATTTTAGGATATAAAAATCGGTCACATCACGCCATCACGATAACGCCACCACGCCACATATTATAAGACATAGCTGTCTTAATAACTGCCATGGGTCGGCGGGGTGTACACCTTTGATGGCTTGGTCGGTGGTATAGAGTAGGTTTAGCGTGCGGTTATCTGCGTCTTTGTCTGCGTTTTGGCGGTTTAGGGCGGTGCGATACAGGGCGGTTTTGCTTTGCCAAATGCCAAGCTCATTCATGCTTTTGCCGTTTTTTAGCTGTAATAGAGTGCGGACTTCCTTGGCAATGCCCCATAACACCAAGGTGGGGGCGGTGTCGGTTTGGCGAAGTTGGTCTAGGACTTGCAGGGCTTTTTGGGGGTTGCCTAAAAGTAGGGTGTCGCAGAGATTAAAGACGCTGTACTGGTAGTCGCTGACAAGTGCGTCTTTTAGGATTTCGCTGTCGATGCGTGGATGGTTTGGATGTAAATCCGCCAGTCGCCATAGGGCCTGATGGGCGGCGAGCAGATGGTTTTCTGTATGCTCAAGCAGCATTTGCCATGCGTGTGGGTCGAGCGTCAGACCCAGCTCATCGGCTTTTTGGGCAAGAAGCTGGCGGCGGTCTTTTTCGTCATAAACATGACAATCCACCACCCTGCCATGATTTAAAAATGTCTTAAACAGCTTGGTGTTTTGGGCTTTTTTATCCTGTTTAGGGAGTTCATAGATGAGACAATGCCCGCTGTTGCCTGCTTTGGCGTCTTCACCGAATTCTGCCAGAACCACCAAAAGCTCATCGGGGCATTTTTGTTTGCCTGAAACGATGAGTGCGGTGTCTTCGCCGAATAAAGATAGGCTACTTAGCTCAGCGGTGACTACTTGCCAGTCTTTTGGGCTGTTTAGGCTTAGGCGTTTGATGGTTTGGGTGTTTTTTTGGAAAAGAGGGCGGCAGGCATCAATGAACCACTGGGAAACCAAAGGCTCGTCACCGTGAATGAGCCACAGCCCTGTCAGGCGGTTTTGTTTACCTTGTTTTAGGACTTGGTAGATGGGTAGAAAGCGACTTTGCACGGCGGTTCTTGTTAGGGTTTTAGGTTTAGGCTGCGGTATTGTTCACTGATACGGCGAGCGAGCGCTTGGTTTAATTCAAGGCGGATTTGCTCGCTTTTGCTGTCAAGGCTGGACAATCCTGCTTCGTTGTATTGGTAGCTTCTGGTAGCTTCCACGCGGTGAGTTTGTTTGCCTATTGGGGTGTTGTAGGTGACGTTTGCGGTGAGCAGTAGGCGGATTTCTGTCAAAACCCCGACCAGTTCATAACGGCGTAACTGAACATCTTTAATCTCAATGTTAGGTTCGCCTTGATTTGTGGTCATGACGAAGCCTGTCATCGCAAGTTCACGCCCCAAGGCGTCTTTTAAGGCACGTTCATCACCTGCCAAGCTGACGCTCAGCGGCACGGCGGCGGTGTTTTGGTGTATGCCACGCAGTTCATAACCGCAACCAAAAAGCGACAACGCACCAAGCAAAATCAAGGGCGCTGCCTTTAATTGTACTAAGTGTCGGTATGGGTGAAGATTTGACATAAAGAACCTGTTAAAGTAAGGAGGCAACGCCATAGCCGATACCATACAACGCCGCCGCTAAAATCACCGCTGTAATAACGCTGGCGATGTTTCTAACCATGGGCGGGGCGATGGTGGTCTGAGTGGCATTGTCGTTTTGGGTTTGGCGTTCGTTTTCGGCTTTTAAATATGCCATGCGGCAGCCAGCGTGCAAAAGGATAAATAGAGCGATGATAATCCAATGTACCTTAAAAAAACCAACTAAAAGATTGGCGAGGATTAAGACATTTGAGATGAGACTAAATAGCTTGGCTTTGTTCATGGAGTGTTCTTTTTAAATAAAAACTATTCTATATCACTGGTGGGTGCTTGTCAAAATGCCTTTATCGGTGACAAAAGGGTGTTTGATTGATTAAAGTTTATCGGACGAAAATTTCAAAGCCTAGGGCTTGGGCTTTTTCTAGGTCGCTCTTTTTTATGGTAAACACGTTCACTTGTCCTGTGTCACCTCCGCAGACCGCAGGGAAAGCGTCACCGATTTGGTCTTTTTTGGCGTCATAGATGTGAATGCCTTCAAGCTGTTTTGCCATGGTCTCAAGGTCAATGGCGAAATCAAAGCACTGGCGTTTTCCGTCATCTTTATAGACTTCGATGGTCTCGTTTTCTAGAGATTCTTGTGCTAACAGCTTTGCAACATACGCCTCCCAGTCGGCACAGGGGTGCTTAATGTAGTCCACTTTTTCTGCCAGTTCTTCATGGGAGAGGTTGCCATCTTTATTTTTATCAAGGCGATAAAAGGCACGTCTGGTGAATTTAAAATGGGTTTTATAATTGTCGGCGGTATCGATGGCTAAAAATTCCTGACGGCTTAACGCACCGTCCGTGTCTTTGTCGAATTCATAAATAAAGCCTGCTTCAGGCGACATAGCAGAACACGCAAAGGCGGTGGGTGTTGTGCATAAAACAGCGAGTGTTAGTAGTAATTTTTTCATAAATATTTACACCAGATGAATGATGAAATGAAAAAAAGTTGGGCGATGGGCGACTTTTGGGCAGAGTAATGTAAGGGTAAGGCACCTTAAAAATAACGTCACCGCTAAAATAAACCAAGGGCAAATGGCGTGGTTTAGTCAAAATGACAGTTAAAACCACAGCCAAAATTATAGTGAAAATCACAGCCAGTAAACCTAAGTGCAGTGACATAGAGCTAAGCTGCTAAAGCAACCAAGAAAACCGCAGGGCTTAAAAACAGGGTTTAAAATCCATGGCGGTTTTCTCGTTGGGTTTTTGGATTTAGACGACAATGCTGACCAGTTTGTTTGGTACAACGATGACTTTTTTCGGCTCGCCTGTGATGAATTTGGCGACGCTTTCTAATGTTAACGCTTGGGCTTTGATGTCATCGGCACTGGCGTTTACAGCGACGTCAAGCTGACCACGCACCTTGCCGTTAACTTGTACGACCATGGTAATGCTATCGAGGCTCATGGCACTTTCATCAAAGGCGGGGTAGCTAAGGTGTTTGCTATCAATGCCCAGTTTTTCAAGCAGATGCTCGCCCACGTGCGGGGCAAAAATCGCCAGCAGATTTAGCAGTGCCAAAAGGCTTTCATGGCGGACTGCAAGCTCGGCTGTGTCTTTTGGTTCAAAGCCAGACAGCTCGTTGGCAAGCTCCATCAAGGCAGAAACAGGTGTATTTAGTGCCAAATGCTCGCCAAGGCTTGCGTCAATCTTGCTGATAGTTTCGTGTGTTTTGCGGCGTAGGTTCTTGGCGGTCTTGCTAAGCACTTTTTTATCAAGAGACTGAATGTCAAGAGCGTCCGCCGTCAGGCTTGCGATGGCGTCTTGATGGGTCAGCGTCATTCGCCATACTTTTTTAATGAAGTTATGTGGACCTTTTAGGGCGGCGTCTGACCATTCAAGCGTCTGGTCAGCAGGTGCGGTAAACAGCGTATACAGGCGAGCGGTGTCCGCACCATACTGTGCTAAGATGTCTTCTGGGTCAACGCCATTGTTTTTTGATTTACTCATTTTTTCGATTTTGCCGATGGTCACAGGCTTGCCGTCCGCTTTTAGGGTAGCACTTTGTCCATCTGCCGCCACGTCCACCTCATAGGGGAAGTAGTAAGTTTTTGAGCTGTCATCGTTACTGCGGTAGAACGTGCCTGCTAGCACCATGCCTTGTGCTAAAAGGTTGGCGAAGGGTTCATTGCCAGACACCAGCCCTTCATCACGCATGACTTTATGGAAGAAGCGCGCATATAAAAGGTGCAGTACAGCGTGTTCAATGCCCCCGACATACTGGTCAACTGGCAGCCATTTATTAGCAGCGGCTTTGTCAATCATCTGGGTGGTGTCGTGCGGACTGGCGAAACGCTGAGCATACCAACTGCTCTCAACGAAGGTATCAAATGTATCCGTCTCACGTTCGGCAGGCTGTCCGCATTTTGGGCAGGTGCAGTTTAGAAATTCTGGCATACTTTTTAAAGGGTTGCCACGACCATCAGGCACAACGTCCGTCGGCAAAACCACAGGCAAATCCGCCTCGTCCACAGGTACAGTGCCGCAATACTCGCAGTTTACCATTGGGATAGGACAGCCCCAGTAACGCTGACGGGAGACGCCCCAATCACGCAGACGGTATTGGGTTTTTTTGCTGGCGTTGTCGCCTAGGGCATTTAAGATGGCATCAAACGCTTCAGAAATGCTAAGCCCGTCAAATTGCCCTGAGTTAACCAGTACACCCTCTTTGATGCCGTACCAGTCTTGCCAAGTTTGGCTGTCGTAGGGGCTATTTTCAACATTTTTAATGACTTGGGTGATGGGTAGGTTGAATTTATTGGCGAACTCGAAGTCACGCTCATCGTGAGCAGGCACGCCCATAACCGCCCCTGAGCCATAGCTCATTAGAACGTAGTTCGCCGCCCAGACGGGAATTGGCGTTCCTGTGATGGGGTGTTTGACAAAAAAGCCTGTCGGCATACCTTTTTTCTCAGCGGTGGCGATGTCCGCTTCTGCCACAGAGCCTTGACGGCATTCTGCAACGAAGGCTTGTAGCTTAGGGTTGTTCTCAGCAGCTTTGGCGACCAAGGGGTGTTCTGCTGCCACCGCAAGGTAACTGACACCCATTAAGGTATCAGGGCGGGTGGTGAACACGCTAATCGGCTCAGCATAAGGGCTGTCATCGGCAGGCATGAAGTTAATCTGCATACCGTGTGAACGCCCAATCCAGTTTCTTTGCATGGCGATGACTTGGCGGGGCCATTTGCCCTCAAGCTCGCTCAAATCATCTAAAAGCTCGTCAGCGTAGTCGGTGATTTTAAAGTAATACATCGGAATGTCACGTTTTTCAACGGGTGCACCCGACCGCCAGCCACGCCCATCAATGACTTGCTCGTTGGCAAGTACGGTTTGGTCAACAGGGTCCCAGTTGACTGTCGCCAGTTTTTTATAAACCAAGCCTTTTTTATACAGCTGAATAAATAGCCACTGCTCCCAGCGATAATACTCGGGTGAGCAGGTGGCAAATTCACGTGACCAGTCAATCGACAAGCCTAGCGATTTTAACTGGCGACGCATATTGTCAATGTTTTGGTAAGTCCATTTGGCGGGGGCGACTTGGTGGGCGATGGCGGCATTTTCCGCAGGCAAGCCAAACGCGTCCCAGCCCATCGGCTGCATGACGTCATAACCTTTTAGGCGATAATAACGGCTTAAAACGTCCGTGATGGCGTAGTTACGCACGTGACCCATGTGCAGTTTTCCGCTGGGGTAGGGGAACATGGAGAGCATATAGCGTGTGGGTTTGTCGCTTTTTTCGTTGTTGGTGTGGTAGCGTTTGTCTTGTTCCCATAACGCTTGCTGAGCGGCTTCAATGGCTTTAAAATCGTAATCGGGATAATCTTTGGCATTTGACATAAAAAAGTCTCAAAAAATACAAAAAAAGTACATCTAGGGGAAAGATACCTGCTATTATACCGAAAATTTTAGCCTTTGTGAGTTTTTACAAAAAATTTATTTAAAAACCGTGGAGTAAATCATGCAAACCGTGACCGTTTATGGCATTAAAAACTGCAACACCATGAAAAAATGCTTCGAGTATTTAGATGAAAAAAAGGTGGCTTATGCGTTTTTTGATTATAAAAAAGACACCCCGAGCGAGGCGGTGCTGTCTTCTTGGCTAGAAGCGTTTGGGGAAAAGGTGATAAATAAGCAGGGCTTGACTTATAAAAAGTTGGACGATGAA
>JAUNEE010000004.1:0-51149 GCA_030525705.1 Moraxella sp. | reverse complement strand
CCACCGCCCTAACCACGGCGATAGCGACTAAAAATGCCAGCGATATTCAGGCGTTATATTTGCTTATCAAAGACAATCTAAGTATGCTAAAACGCCCCATCATCACGGGCGACTATCAAGGCAAGCCAGTGACGCTCATTGGCTTTGATGAGGCGTTATATGCTGAGGCTTTTGAGGTAGTGTAATTTTATTTTGGTGATTTTAGTGCCTGCTAATGCGTGTGCCGATGTTAGCACCCGAGAGTTTTTGACTGCAGGCATTATCTTTCATGCCGTTTAAGATGGTGACGCTATCAAGCCCAGCATTGATGGCTTCCACCGCACCTGCCAGCTTGGGTATCATACCGCCATAAATTGTCCCGTCTTTTATTAGGGCGTCAATGTCGGCTGTGCTAAGTTCACTTAAAAGAACGCCATTTTTATCAAGAACGCCATCGATATTACTAAGTAGTAAAAACTCATCTGCGTTTAGAGCTTTGGCAATCGCTCCTGCGGCAAGGTCGGCATTGATGTTGTAGCTTGTGCCGTCCGTACTGCCTGCGATGGGGGCGATAACAGGAATAAAACCTGCCTCCAGTAAGCTAAAGAGTACGTTTGGGTTCACGCTGTCTATTTGCCCAACAAAGCCAAGGTCGACCTCTGCGGTAAGTTTGTGGGCGATAAGTAGCTGCCCATCTTTACCATTTAAGCCCACGGCGAGTCCGCCTGCTTGGTGAATGTGGTTTACCAACGCCTTTCCGACACCGCCTGTTAGCACCATTTCGGCAATCTGCAACGTAACAGCGTCCGTGACTCGCATACCATCAATCCGCTGTGAGGGGTGGTTGATTTTCTCAAGCAATTCATCGACCTGCGGGCCACCCCCATGCACCACCACTACTTTCATGCCCGCCTGCCAAAGGGCGACCACGTCTTTGGCGAAAGCCTGCTGACGTGCCTCATCAACCATGGCATTGCCACCGTATTTGATGACAATCAGTGGGTGATTTTCTAAGTCTAAGTGTTTGCCATGTTTCATAAACGCTCCTTATTTTGGCAAGGTGGGTTAGGGGGTTTGGTATCGGTGTAGGGTGTGCTTTAGGGCATTGGAAAAGTCCGCCAAAGCGTCCGCAGGCAGGGTGGTGTCTTTTATGCTGGAGATAAATTCGCATAACAGCGTCACCAGTCTGGAGAACTCCTTGTTGCTGTCGGCGGCCAGTCTGACGGTGAGCTGGTCGCTGGTGTTCGAGGCACGCACCAGCCCAAAGCCTGACTCAAAATCCATACGCACCCCATCGATAAACGAGGGCATCATCAGATTTGGGTTGTGTTCTAGCACTTTTTTTATGTGATTGCTAAATAAATTCATAAAAAATTTGGGGCTGTTAAGGTGCGTGGGTAGACTGACATAAAGGTCAGGCGTGGCGATGGCTTTTGGGAGTGTTTGGCTTAACACAACCAAAGGCGGACGCACCGAGAGCCAAGACAATAGCCGCACCGCCGCATAAATGCCATCATCATGGGCAAGAGCTTTGTTGTCATTGAACACGAAATGCCCAGACAGCTCCCCTGCAAAAACGGCGTCTTTATGCTCGCCATCTAGGGCTTGACGAAGATGACTACTGCCTGTTTTCGTCATGACGCAGGTGAAATCGTCTTTTTTTAGAAGCTTTGGCAGAAGATGACTGCATTTGACATCGAACAGGATTTTTTTTCTGGACAAGGAGGCATTAGGCATGGGATGGTGTTTTGTTCCAAACGTGGCGTCATCAGGCGTGTCGGGGGTTTTGGCACTCTGAGCAAGCCAATAAATCAGCTCATCGAACGGCAGCTGTCTTCCCGTGCTGTCCACCACCGCCAAGCGGTCGCCATCACCATCGAATGCCAGACCCAAGTCGGCTTTTTCTTTTTTTACAGCGGCACATAGCTCAGCCAAACGATGTGGTTCTGAGGGGTCGGGGTTGCCTTTTGGGAATGTGCCGTTCGGGGTATCATTTAATAAAATCAGCTGATGACACAGCGGAGAGAAGATGGCACGTGCCAGCTCGCCTGTTACACCGTTTAGGCAGTCAACGACCAGTGACCACGTTTTTTTACTGTGATAGGCAGATAGGATAGCGTGGGCATAAGCGTTCTGAGCGGTATGTCTGGTGCTTGGGCTGTTAAAGCTTGGGTTTTTTAGAGGGGTGGTCTGGCGGTTTTCGTCATTTGCCACGGTTTGATATAATGCCAAAATCTCATCGCTGGTGGGGGATTGGTTGTGCGTTAGCCATTTTATGCCCAAAATGTCTTTGGGGGAGTGACTGGCAGTGATGATAATGCCATGCCCATCATGACATTTGGCGGTATAAGCCATTAAAGGCGTGCTGCCCAGCCCAAGCCAAACAACGTCAAGCTTATAAGCGGTGGCAATATCAGCAAAAATATGGGCAATGCGACCGCTGTCCTGCCGTGCATCATGAGCGATGATAAGCCGCCCGCCGCCTTGGTTTTTATAGTGTTCCGTCAAACAGTGCGCCAAACGTGTGATGAATGCTGGGGAAAAAAGTGCCGCCGCCCCTCTGATGTCATACGCACGAAAGAGGGATTTTTGGGCGGTGAAAGTGGTCTTTTGCACTACTGACGCCCAGAATGCCCAAAGCCACCAACACCGCGGTCGCTGACATCACTAAATTCTGTCACTAGCTCGAAGCTTGGGCGGGCCACAGGTACAACGACATACTGTGCCATGCGTTCGGCAGGATTTAAGGTAAAGTCGGTGTCACTTCTGTTCCATACTGAGACCATAAGTTCACCTTGATAATCACTGTCAATCAAGCCAACCAAGTTACCCAGTACGATGCCGTGCTTATGTCCAAGCCCAGAACGGGGTAAAATCAGCCCTGCAAAATTCGGGTCGGCAATATAAATGGATAGCCCTGTGCCAACCAGTACCGTCTGTCCCGCTTTGATGGTCAAAGGCTCATCGATACATGCCCGTAAATCAATCCCTGCCGAGCCGTCTGTGGCACGTGTTGGGAGGGGGAAATTCGGGTCTTGATCGATTTTGGGATTTAGAATTTTGACTTGAACATTCATGGCTTGACAAGAATCTCATAAAATAAAAAACAAATAATTCTTTATCTTAGGGGATTTTTTTGTATAAATCAAGTTTGCTTTTATTGGGTTTTGGTTGTCAAGTTTGCATGGATTATAGGCTTGGTGCAAAGGCAGGGTTAAAACCAAAAAATGCGTGATTATGTTTAAAATGCAAGCAATAAAAAAGCCAACACAGAGGCTGGCTTTTAGGTAAGAGACACTTAAGCTTGTTCGCCTGCTTGCTGGCTTTGTAGGTAGGCTTGCTCGAAATTCACAGGAGCAAGTAGCAACTGTGGGAAGCTACCACGGGTAATCACATCACTAATTACCTCACGGGCATAAGGGAATAGAATGTTCGGGCAGTAGGCGTTTAGTAGATGGGGTAGGTCAGCTTCTGGAATGTTCTTAAGTAAGAAAATACCTGCTTGCTGTACTTCAGCGACAAACGCTACAGAGCCACTGTTATTAGCGGTGACATTGACAGTGAGAACGATTTCTTTGTGGTCTTCGTCAAGGTCGTTGGTGGTGGTAGACAGGTTAATGTCTAGCTCTGGCTGCCATTCACGCGTAAAAACTTCAGCGGTTGGCACTTCAAAAGACAAATCTTTGACGTAAATACGCTCGAGACCTAATTGTGGTTGTAGGCTTTCGTCTGACATGATGTACTCCGATTAAAAAAATATCATGTTTATTATTGTTGCATAAGTGAGCATATGCTAAGTTTATGTAGATGATTGTAACACTTTTTTGCGAAAAAATCACCCGAAAATTGCCCATTTGCTCGCCAAAAATCCGCTTTCGTGGGGAAAAATCGGCTGTTTGCATAAAAAATAAGCATGATGGGTGGTGCTAAGCATGAGTTTAGGCGTTTTTTAACAGTTCGTCCAGCTCGCCTGAGCGGTTTAGAGCGGATAGGTTGTCATAGCCACCGATGAATTTTTCACCGATAAAAATGCGTGGCACAGTGCGGTGGTTTTTGGTGCGTACTGCCAATTCTGCCAGCTCTCCCTCGTTCATTTCTAAGACGTTAAATGCTTCAAATGCGACACCTTTTTGGGTTAAAAGCTCTTTTGCGGCAATGCAGTAAGGGCAGGTGGGCTTGTGATAGATGGTAGCTTGAATGTTACTCATGGGATTTCCTTTTTAAGGTTAATGATGGAAATTTAATGGGGTTGGGCGGGCGATTTTTCAAGCCAAGAGGGTAATAAAAAAGCGGAGCTGATGCTCCGCCAAGTCACTCAAATGGGTTATTTGTTCTTTTTTGCACCCACAAGAGGCATACCGCTGGCTTGCCAGTTGGTGACGCCTCCTTCAAGGCGATAGACGTTGTCTTTGCCAAGCAAAGCCACGGCAGCACTGGCTTGTAGTCCGATGTCACAGACGATGATGAGCGGTGTGGTGGCGGCTTTTAGTTCATTTAGGTTGGCTTGAAATTCCGTAAAAGGAATGTTTCTGCTGCCTTGAATGTAGCCTGTTTCGAACTTCGCTTTTGGGCGAATGTCGATGATTTGGGCGTTTTGATTGTTCACCAGTAAGCCAAGCTCGCTTGGGGCGATTTTTTTGCCGCTGCGTTTGTTTTCTACTAAAAAAAACAGAATGATGAGGGCAAATAACAAACCAAACAAAAAGGGGTGATTGCCCATAAATTCAAAAAAGCGTTGCACGACTCGCTCCCAATGTTGTGTTGTGTGGTATAAAATCGGCTATTATAGCAAAGTTTGGGGGAATTTGCGAATTTTTGGTGTTTTGGGGTGTTGGTGGGCGGTAAGGGGTGTATCACACACCTACGGTTAGGGCATTTTATTCAACTTCCATATTTTCAATTTCATTTTTAATAAGAATGGCTTTATGTTTTCGCTCTTTAATATGGCGGACTTTGGTGCGGTCAATGTATTTTTGTGAATTTTCTTGGGTCATAATTTCTCTGTCAATAAACTCGCCTTTTTCTTCATCATAGCCAACCATACGGACAGACTTAGTATAAATACCAACACGCCAATTTTTTATTTTTTTGGCTTTTAAAATTTGTTTGGCTTGTTCTTTTAATCTTTCACGGTATTGCCATTTTTGACTTTCGCTCAAAGGTTCTTTGTCAAGTCTGGATAATTGGGCGTATAAGTTAATGTCTTTCACAATTAAAAATTCATAAAACTTGGCAAAATATTGATTGGCAAAATTTAGAATTTCTAATCTTGTTTCATTATCCAATTTGGGATTTTCCAACAACGAGCGATATAATCCAAGCGGATTAAAATTGGCATAGCGTTGATGATTTTTAATCACATCACGATATTCGCTTGGGCTTAGGGTATTAAATTTTTGTGTTAATTTCATTTTAATTTATCCTTTAAAAAATCATTTCTTACCCGCCACACTCCCCGCTTCCGCCTGCAATTCAAGCAAACTTTCCACTCGCCTTGCCAAAACTTCGCCTTTTTCTACCGCTTGCCATAAGGCACAGCCCTTTGCATTTTGGGCGTGGGTACAATCACGAAAGGCACAATCGCCATTATAGCTTGCCAATTCAGAAAACGCCCCCAAAATCGTATCCTTTGATAAATGCCACACGCCATATTCTCTGATACCGGGGGTGTCAATCACACCGCCCTTGCCCAAGTCAAAGGGGTCATAGGCAAGCAAGCGACTTGTGGTGGTGGTGTGTTGTCCAAGTTTTGAAATCTCTGAAATCATATTGGTGGACTGCTCGGCATCTGGTAATAAGTGATTGATAATGCTGGATTTTCCAACGCCTGATTGCCCTGCAAAAATGGCAAGTTTGCCCGTTAAATGCTGTGTCAGCGTAGCAAGGCTATCAGGATTTGTGATAGAAGTCATCACCATATTGATGCCAAGTGCTTGATATTCATCATAAATTTTTTGGGTGTCGGCATCTATCAAATCCGCTTTGTTTAGTACCAAAAGCACAGGCACTTGGCTTAGATGAGCAATCAGCAAATAACGGTCAATCAAACTTGTGGCAGGCTTGGGCAAGGGGGCGAACACGACAACGAGCAAATCCACATTGGCGGCAACAGGCTTGACCTTGTGGTAGCGGTCGGGGCGAGTGATGAGCGTGGTGCGGTCGCCCAGTTTTTCAATGCGTCCAAATTCGTCATTGGCGGTGTAGCTGATTTTGACCGTGTCGCCAACCGTCATCATCGGCAAATTGGTGCGGGTGTGGCAACGGACGATGTCGCCCAGCTTGGGTGCGAGCGTGGGTGTTGGGTGTTCTGGGGTGGTATCGGTATTTGAGGGCGTGGAGGCAAGAGCTGTCAGCTGTACCAAAAGCTGTTTGCCAAAATGCGACACAATCACGCCCGTATGGAGCAGGCTGTCGTCCACTTGTTCGTTATTTTGGGCGATTTGGCGAGATTGGTTTTGGGTTAGTTTGCGTTTGCGGATTAGCATTTATAGAGTCATCGTTTTTTATGAGAGTTGGTTTTTGGGTGTAAGGTGCGTATTACGCACCGATTTTTTGCAAATGTTTATATTACACACCTTACGGCTTATTGATATAAAATAAAATTCAAATAATCAATCTGCTTTTGAATGTCTGTAATCACTCGCTTGTCATTATCCCAATTTTCAAGAAAATTCCACTTATCAGACGGTGGATTTATCATATTGGTCAAAATTTCAATGGACTTTAAAATCAATTGTTCCTTTTGTTCAAGGTATTTAATTGGCATTGCATAAGCCGAACCAAAACAACATAATGTATGAATGGCGGCACGAACGCTATCAAATTCTTCATTGTCCAAATCAAAATTTAAAATGGTATCAACCACCAATTCAAAACTATTATTTTGCCAAAAACGATGAAACCAATCTGCTGCTTCATCATTAGACCACGCATAAATATTTGTTTCCGCCATAGTTGTTGTCCTTTTACAAACACTCATCACTCTCTTCAATAAATTTAGGTGGTGTGCCTTTATTTATCAACCCGTGTTTTTGCCTTGATGGATAATTTTCTGTCAATAACTCATCAAAAGTATAACCTTTTGGTGGTATAGAGTTGGACAAATCACAATTTTCAAATATCACATATTCGCCAAAAATCGCTTGGGAAAAATCTATACTATGAAAAAGATTATCGTAATTTTTTTTATCAAAATCATCGTAATAATGGTTATAAAACACCACTTCTATTAAATGCCCAATAATTTTACAATTTTCAAAATAGCTAGCATCTGGCTCCCAGCCTTTCATCTTGCATTTATCAAAAAGACAGTTATAAAATCTAGGCTCATAAAATCTTTGTCTTTGAAAATTACAACCTTTAAAGACACAATTTTTAAAATCCCCACCGTGAGCTCCGATGGACGCACCCCTTAAATCTACTTTATCAAAAACACAATCATAAAAATTGCAAGAATAAAGCCGAGCATCATCTAAATTGCATTTTTTAAAAGTGCAATTTTTAAATACCACATTTTGAAAAATGGGATGATTAAAATCCGTTCCTGTAAAATCCACATTTTCATAAATATGATTTTTGATTTCGGTTTTCATTTGCCAAACTTGGGTAAAAGTATTTTTATTTGCCATATTTTAATCCAATGACAACTTGTCGGTTTTGTTTAAATATTATCTTTTAAAAGCCAATTTGCGTATTATGCAATATATTTTATCTGAATATTTAATCAAACTCCAAATATGTATCTTTATCCAAATAATAATTTAAAGCATCCAAAAAATCTTGGTCAGAAAAATTCTCTTTTCGCTTGGCAACATAGTCTAATTGTTCAATAAAATACATACCATAACACAATACTTTTAGATTATTTTCTTGAACAAATTTGGGATAGATTTCATCATCAGTATCATCATCAATTTCAACATCTTCATCTAAATAGCAAATGGAGTTTAATTCTAACTTTGTATCCCATTCAGAATACAAATTTGGAAAATTTTCATAAGGATTTTCATCTGTAATATTAAATTCTTTGGCAATTTTTATTACTTCTGAGACTTTTAGGGGTTTATAAAAATATTGGCGAATGTTTTGCATTTAGGTTTCCTATTTAAAAATAAATGATTAAGTTTAACAGGGGCAAATATTATTTACTCCAAATAAATCAATACTCATCATCTTTATAAGGATTGTCAATCCCAAGTTTGTTTAAAATCTCAATTTCAAGGCTTTCCATCTCGTTCGCTTCGTCTTCGCCAAGCTCGTGGTCATAGCCCAAAAGGTGCAAAATGCCGTGTACTACAAGGTGCGTAAAATGGTCAAGCGGCGTTTTGCCCTGTGTGTCGCTCTCATCAAGCACCACAGGCACACAAATCACCAAATCGCCAAGCGGAACAGCGTCAAGCTCGCCTAAAATCTCATCGGGCAACTCACTGGGAAAGGACAGTACATTGGTCGGTTTGTCTTTTTGGCGGTAGGTAAAATTTAAAGTTTGGCTCTCGTCCCTATCCACGCAAACAATGGACAGCTCATAAGGTTGTGGTTCAAATAAGGATAGGGCAACTTCCCCCACTTTTTGTAAATACTGCTCGTCAAGGGGCAAGCGGTCGTCTGTGTAAGATTGCTCTAAATACAAATCAAGCATCGTTTTCCCCTTGTGCCTTGTCTTTGTTTAAGCCAAGCACCGCCTGCATACGGCTGACAAAGCGTTCTTGCTCTTTTTGCTCTTCGGCACGCTGTTCGGCTTCTTTTTGGGCAAGGCGTGCCTCTCTTTTTTGTTCATTGATTTTGGCTTCTTCATCGTCAAATTTGTCGTAGGCTTCCACGATTTTTTGTACCAGATGATGACGCACCACATCTTTGGATTCAAAATAGGTGATGTGAATTTCGTCAATCGGACTTAAAATTTTGAGTGCTTGGGTAAGTCCTGACTTTGTGCCACGGGGTAAATCCACTTGGCTCATATCGCCTGTGATGACCGCACGAGAACCAAAGCCAAGCCGTGTCAAAAACATTTTCATCTGCTCGGGTGTGGTGTTTTGGGCTTCGTCCAAAATCACAAAAGAATTGTTCAAAGTCCGTCCACGCATATAGGCAAGTGGGGCAACTTCAATGACTTGGCGTTCAATGAGCTTGCCCACTTTTTCAAAGCCGAGCATTTCATACAGAGCGTCATAAAGGGGGCGTAGGTAGGGGTCAATTTTTTGGGTCAAATCCCCTGGCAAAAAGCCTAGTTTCTCACCTGCTTCCACCGCAGGGCGAACCAGCAAAATCCGCTCTATCTCGCCCCGTTCTAGCATATCCACGGCACACGCCACCGCCAAATAAGTCTTACCCGTCCCAGCAGGTCCAACACCAAAGCTGATGTCGCTTTGCAAGATTTGTGCAACATAACGGGCTTGGTTGTCGCCTTTGGGCTTGATGGTGCCTTTTCGGGTGCGTAGGGCGATGTCAAGGTGGGAAGTGTTTGGGGTTTTGGCGGTATCCGCTAAGGGTTCGCTACCAGTTTCAAGGTTTCTGGCAAAGGCGGATTGAACAAATAAATGCAAGGTTTCGCCTGTCAAAACGCCAGTTTCAGCAACTTCATCGCAAAGTTTTTCTAATACGATTTGACAGCGTTCAACTTGGGTTAAATCGCCTGTGATGATAAAACTATCGCCCCGTTGGATAATGGCGACTTCTAGGCGTTCTTGGAGGTATTTTAAATGGGTGTTGTACTCGCCAAGCAAGGTTTTGAGTTCATTTGTGGCAAGTTCAAAGGGTAGGGTGCGTGTGATGGTCAAATAGGATTCCTTAAAAAATAAAAATTGCATAAATAAAGGTTCTTTTATAATTATAATAAGGTTTTTTGTGATAAATTCAAGCGGTTTTTCTGTCAATTTTGAGAATGTTGTTATATTTGGATACGAATTTTAACAAGAGTATTACATATGAAACTAAATATCATGCTACTATAAACTTACCAAAAGAAATAAATGAGTAAACTTTTGGTTTTTTGCATTGAATTAATAGGAGATAGTGATGAAAAAGTTCGCATTGATGGCACTTGCAGGTTCTTTGGTGTTGGCAGGCTGTTCTAGCATGCCCTTAGATGACAAGCGTACCATGGTGATTGAGGGTGAAAAAGTCGAGGTGCAAATCCAAAACATCAGAAGCTTTGAGGTTGAAATCGCCCCAAGAAAAGCGGTATGCCAAATCACTGACACCTTGGGCAATAAAGTAGACAGCGAATGCTTGCAGTATCGCCGCACTTTCGAGCGTAATTTTAACACCTTGTCGGGCGACATTAAAGGCTTTGAGTATGAAGCAGGTCATCGCTATGTGCTTGATGTGAAACAAACCGCTTTGTTGAATGAAGCGACAGGTAAAGTTGTACCTGAGTGGTCTTTGAATAAAATCATCTCAAAAACCGCTGAGTGATTTTAGGCTAACAGAGCTTTAAAAAAAGAAAAATCCCCCAAGTTTTGGCTTGAGGGATTTTTTTAGCATTGGCTGAAATTGACGGTGGGGATTTTTTTATGGGTTTTTTCACCACCAACATAAATGGCAAGTCCGCCACGGGCAGTTTCTTTGTATTTGTCCATCATGTCTGCGCCTGTTTGCTTCATGGTTAAAATCGCCTCATCTAAAGAGACGTGGTGCTGTCCGTCACCCCGCAGGGCGAGGCGGGCGGCGTTGATGGCTTTCATGCTTGCCATGGCGTTTCTTTCGATGCACGGCACTTGTACCAGTCCTGCGATGGGGTCACAGGTCAAGCCAAGATTATGCTCAAGCCCAATCTCAGCGGCATTTAAAACCTGAGCAGGGGTCGCCCCAAGCACCTCAGCCAGCCCTGCTGCTGCCATGGCACATGCCGAGCCAACCTCGCCCTGACAGCCGACCTCTGCCCCCGAAATGGAGGCATTTTCTTTAATCAAGGCTCCGATGGCAGCTGCGGTCAATAAAAAGCGTCTGACGCCCTCGATACTATAAGTGTCAATAAAATCCCGATAATAGTGCAGCACGGCAGGTACGATGCCTGCTGCTCCGTTCGTGGGAGCGGTGACGACTTTACCGCCATTGGCATTTTCTTCGTTGACGGCTAGGGCGTAGAGATTTACCCATTCCATCGCCAAAAGTCCACCGTCTTTATGTCCTGCTTGCTCGTATTCTGTGGAAAGGCTGTCATACAGGGCTTTGGCGCGGCGTTTTACTTGCAGTCCGCCTGGGAGAATACCGTCATTTTTACAGCCTTGACGCACGCAGCTTTGCATGACGTCCCAAATGTCGTCAAGATAACGCTCGATATCACTTTTTGCTTGGTCGTGGCATTCATTGGCTAGCATAAGTTCACTAATGCTCAGCTTATGCGTCTTTGTCAAATCCAGTAAGGCTTGAGCGGTATAAAATGGATAAGGGGCGGTGCTGGTTTTCGGTGCATCTGGGGGTGGTGTGTTTTCGGTGCTTTCTTGGGCGGGATGAACGTCTGCGGCACTTTGGATAAAGCCACCACCGATGGAGTAGTAAGTCTGTGAAAACTGACTGCCGTCTTTAAAATAAGCGGTCAAGCTCATGGCGTTCGGGTGGTAGCTTAAACTGGTGTCCATATGCCAAATAATGTGCGTATCCACATCAAAGTCGATGCGATTCACGCCTGCTAGTAACAGTGTCTTTTCTTGGAAAATCGGTGTTAGATATTCTGTGGTTTTACTGCTGTCGATGGTTTTTGGTTTATGCCCTAACAGCCCAAGTAAAATGGCGGTATCCGTGGCGTGTCCTTTGCCCGTGGCAGCAAGCGAGCCGTACAGCTCCACTTGTACGCAAGCAACGTCCATAAGCTTGGTGTGGATTTCTTCTAAAAACGCCCCCGCTGCCACCATCGGTCCTACGGTGTGCGAGCTTGATGGCCCTATGCCGATTTTAAAAATCTCTGAAACTTTAATCATGAATGTCTTCCTTCGTATGGATTTTGATGACAGCTTTGGCATGATTGCCTGTTTATTTAGTGTATCATGGCTTGGGGTGTTTTTGCTATGATTATTCATGCACTGTGGGTACGGGTGGCTCGGTATTTATGATGGGGTATAACAGCTTCTCTCGGCTTTTTGGGAAGCTAAAAGGCGTGGACTGCTCTAAGGTTTGGCTTGGCAAATCGGTTGGATTGGTCGGGCTGTTTTGGCTGTTTTGTGTGGGGGTGGGGTGCATTTGGTTCCGTGCTTGGCTATCTGACAAGGGGGCTTGGCTTGGCGTATTGACAGAAATTGGCGAAGTTGACTCGGGTGTGGGTGCTGTATCACGCACGGCGGTATCATTGGATAACGCTGTGTCATTAGCCAAGGTTGTGGTGTTGGAGGTTATATTTGGTAAAGGTGCGTCATTTGCCAAAGCGGTATTCTCGCCCAAGGGGTCTAAGCTGTCGCTTGGTGGAAGTTCTGGGCTATTTTCTTGGTGTGTGGGGCTGTCGCTGGGCGTTGAGTTTTCTTCTGTGGCAAGTGTTTGGGTGTTGGCTGTCGGGTTTAGTGGGCTATTGGTAGGCGGTGTGCTGCTACAAGTGACATTATTGCCTTGCATATCGATGCACAGTTTTGTGCCGTTATTTAGATTGCCAATCCATGCTTTGTCTTGATAAAACACGAACGGCTCAGGCAGCTCTGGAGCGTCCAGACTGTCTTTTATCACCCCAGCATCATCAAAACGAAACTCAATCACCAGTTGTCCTGTGGTGTCAATAAAACCCCAATGCGTGCCTTGACGCACCGCCGCAAGCCCCCTTTGGTAAGGGCGTACTTCATCAAAAGCATAAACAATCATTGGTACGCCATTGCTATCAACAAAGCCCCATTTGCCGTCCTGTTGGTGCGGGGTGAATAAAGGCTGACTGCCTGTGAGTGAGTCCACCCATAGACTGTCGGCGGTTTGCTCCCAAGGGGCAGCGCTTGGGGTCTGTGGGATTTGGGGGTGTGAAGGTTGCAGGCTGCGTCTTTGGGTTTGGGCAGCTTGGGCTTGGGCGGCGGCTTGATTTGCGGTTTGCCCTTGGTGGTTGACACGGTAACTGCCACTTCTGGTTCTGATGGTTGCACCGCTGGCGTTAAAGTCGCTGATGTAGTTGATGCTTCTATCGAAGCCGACCACCGTACCGCCTTGGGTATTTATCACACCCCATGCACCGCCTTTTTTTACTACGATGCGTCCGTTTGTGGCGGGTCTTGCCCAGTTGCCACCGCCTAGGCTGTCATAGATGAGCGGAATGATGATGCGACCTTGGGCGTTGATGTAGCCGATTTTATTACCTTTTTTTACAGGCAATAAGCCTGAGTTCATCTGCCTTGCCAAAACCGCATCATAGGCGAATAAATCTGCTGTTTTTGTTCCTTGGCGGTTTAAGAGTGCCACGGGCGAGCCGTCATCTTTTACTGCCAAAAATACGTCCGCCACCGAGGTGCAGCTGACGTGTTTGTAGTAGCTTTTTGGTAGGGTGCAAGCATGGGCTGTGCCAAAAAATCCCACAAAAGATAAGCACAGGGTGGTCATTTTAAACCAAGAACGAAAATACAGCATAACTATTACTCAAATAGATAATAAATAACGACCAATAAAATCTTTGCAGAACTGCTGGGCAAGCCGTCCAGATTTGTTGCCTCTTTGGGTGGTCCATCTTAAGGCTTCGGTTTTTATTTCTTCATTAAATTCAATATCTGCTTTCTTTAAATAATGTTTCACAATATTTAAATATTCTTCTTGGGTTAATGGATAAAATGACAACCAAAGTCCAAAACGGTCAGATAAAGAAACGGTTTCATCAATGTGTTCATAAGGATTGACTTCGTCTGTTTGCCCATTATAGATATTTACATTATCTTTCATTAACTGAGGCAAAAGATGACGCCGATTACTGGTAGCATAAATTAAAAGATTATCTTTATTATCAAGCGAACCATCAAGCACGCTTTTTAAACTTCTATAACTTTCGTCTTGGTGATTAAATGCCAAATCATCACAAAATACGATGTATTTGTATTGATTGTCGCTTTTAATGGCTTGGCTAATTTTTGGCAAATAATATAAATCCTCTCGCCCAATTTCAATGATGCGTAAGCCATCTTTGTGATAAGCATTTAATAAGGCTTTAATTAAAGAGGATTTTCCCACGCCACGTGCGCCTGTCATAAGGCAGTGATTGGCGGGTAAGTTTTTTAAAAAAGCTTGGGTGTTTTTAATGAGTTTTTCTTTTTGGGTGTCAATGCCTAATAAATCATCAAGCGTCAAATTAAAATGTATCGCCATCGGTGATAATTTACCATCATCAAAACGATAGGCTAATACATGGGGGTCAATCGTTAAAGGCGGGGTGATGTACTGCGTTAGAGCGGTTTTTAATAGGGTGGTGAGTTCTTGGTCAAACATGGTTTATTTTCCTGTCATTTATAACGTATAGAAGCCACGACTTTCGCCCATATCAACACCTTGATAACTTAACTTTTCACCTTTATGGGCTTGTGCTATCAAGTGATAGATTTCTTTGGCATTATAAAGCGTGCCTTGGTAATCGGAGTTGGTCAGGGCGAAACTTAGTGTTTTTTCATCTTTGGTTTCAATGATTAAATAATAAACTTCAGGGAATAAGGCTCTACCACCATTTCCTATTGTATCGCTTATTGTATAAATTTTGCGAATATTTCTATAATGAATTGTTTTATAACGAGAACGCCTACGTAAATTTAAGTAATAACGAGCAATAACAATAGAGGGTTTTTTGGAATTAAAAATTTGATAAAGCCAAAATATAATAGACAATAGCGACAACCCAATCATAAGATTGATTGGAAATTTAATCAATAGTGGGGTGCTATTATCAAGGTTTCCGATAATTAAAAATAATACAAATAATAAGATTGAAGATCCCAATCCGTGATATTCTAATCTGTTTTTGCTATAAAACGCCACAGGAAAAGTCGGATTATAAGACATTGTATTTCCTTATAAATCAAACCATAAATTTGATACGGTTTCGTAGGGGCGAATTGCAATTCGCCCATTTTAGAATATTAAATATTCCTTACCGAAAAGGTATCACAGGCATTGACATCGCCCGTCTGGAAGCCTTTATAGAACCAGCGTTTTCTTTGCTCGCTTGAGCCGTGGGTGAAGCTGTCAGGCACAGCGTGTCCGTGGGCTTTTTTCTGCAAGTAGTCATCACCGATTTTTTCGGCAGCGTCTAGGGCTTCTTCGATGTCACCTTTACTTAAAAATTGTGTGCGTTCGTGGTTGTGTCTTGCCCACATACCTGCAAAGCAGTCGGCTTGCAGTTCTTGACGTACAGACAATTCATTGGCGGCAGCCTGTGAGCCTGCCTGAGCTTGGGCTTTACGCACCTGCGGAGAAATGCCAAGTAAGGTCTGAACGTGGTGACCAACCTCGTGGGCGATGACGTAGGCTTGGGCGAAGTCGCCTGCTTGGTCAGCACGGCTAAGCTCGGTCTGGTTTTTTTCGCCAGAAATGCCCATTTGGTGTTTCATGTCTACGAAAAACTGCGTGTCCAGATAGACTTTTTGGTCAGCAGGGCAGTAAAACGGACCACTGGCGGAAGTTGCCCCACCACACGCCGACTGCACTTGCCCTGTAAATAGCACAAGCTTGGGCGGTGTGTAAGTTTGTCCTGCCTTTGCGAAAATCGGTTTCCAGACGTCCTCGGTGTCCGCTAAAACGGTGGCGATGAATTCTTTGGACTCTTTTTGGCTGTCCGTTAGCTCGGCAGGGGCGGTGGCAGCAGGTCGGGTTTGTTGGATTTGCTCTGCCATGCCCAAGGTGGTAGCAGGATTTACCCCGAATACTTTCCATAAAATCAAAGCAATGATGATACTGCCGATGCCAATGCCGCCTTTTTTGCCTACGCTTGCGCCTCTGCGGTCTTCGATATTGCTACTTTGTCTTCTGCCACGCCACTGCATAACTGCCTCTATGGTTGTTAAAAATCAGACTATTATAACAAGTTTGGGCATAAAAAATGTAGCTTTATGTGAGTATGATTTTTATGTTATGATGATAAATCTTTATTTTTTGGGAATTGTTATGAATCAGTCTGAAGTTGTTTACCATAATCCTGAAAATCTGCCAAAAGACACCATTAAAAAAGTGGTGATTTGGTTGCATGGGTTGGGGGCGAATGGTCGTGATTTTGTGCCGATTGTGCCAGAATTGAACTTACCCGTTGCGGTTAAATTTATTTTCCCTCACGCTCCGCACGCCCCTGTGACGGTGAATGGTGGTTATGTGATGTCGTCTTGGTATGATATTTTAGAGATGGGCGACATCTCAAGAAAAGTCGATGTGGTAGGTATTGAAAAGTCCTTTGAACGCATTTTTAATATTATCCAAGTTGAGACCACTCGGGGTGTGGCATTAAAAGATATTGTCATTGCGGGCTTTTCGCAAGGCGGGGCGGTTGCCTACCATACAGCGATGAGCGTGCAGGGCTTGGGCGGACTTATGGCGTTATCCACTTATTTTGCCACTGAAAATGAATTTGACGGACATGTTAAAGCGGACAGGGATTTGCCTGTTTTAATTTGCCATGGCGATTTTGATGGTGTGGTGTCACCAAGATTTGCTCGCCTTGCTGTGGAGAGTTTGATGGGTTTAGGTTTTAATCCTGTGCTAAAAACTTATCCGATTGAGCATAATGTCGGCATGAAAGAGATTATGGATATTCGTCATTGGTTGACTGAAGTTTTAGCATAAAATCAAGCCTTATTAAAAAATAAAAAACCGTTCGAATTAAAAATCGTAGCGGTTTTTTATCTCATATAAAATCAAAAGCAACAGAAATTTTTTTAAATATACCCAATGACTGTATAATATGATTGTCCGAAATAAAGAAAATCGCTTATCCTTATTATTTGCTTGGCATGGAACGATATTATCTAGAATTTACCCAACCATCATTGGGGTGATGGTGCTGTCTTTATTGGCGTGGGCATTAAATTATTATCAATTTTCTTTTGTCGGTGAAATTCCTGCAGCAGGTTTTACCATTTTTGGGGTGGTGATTTCCATCTTTTTGGGATTTAGAAATAATGCCTGCTATGAACGCTGGTGGGAAGGGAGAAAATTGTGGGGCTGGCTGATTGCCAATACCCGCCATTTTAGTCGGGATACGCTGTTTTTGGATAAAGACATTCGCCAAAGTTTATTGCTGGATATGCTTGTGTTTGTGTCTTTTTTAAGAGACCGTCTACGCCATAAGCCAATAAATACAGAGTGGTTTAAAGATTATTATCATTTAGATGATGACTTTATTATACTTTTAGGTAATGATATTAACCCACCCCAACGCATTTTAGAAAAAATGCAAAAAACTTTAATCACGGCTGTTAAAGATGGGCAAATCAGCGACATTATTTATACCAGCATTCAAAAGCATTTAATAGAAATGGGTAATGTCCAAGCAGGTTGCGACCGTATTTTAAATACGCCTTTGCCTTTTCCGTATTCGGTGTTACTGCATAGAGCGGTGTTTTGTTTTTGCTGGGCGTTGCCTTTTGGGTTGACGGGAGAAATGGGGCTTTGGGCGGTATTGCTTGTGGGTTTGATTTCTTATTTGCTTTTGGGGCTTGATGCATTAAGTCATCAATTAGAAGAGCCATTTGGTGATTCTGACCATGATTTGCCTTTGGATACAATGGTGCGGCTCATGGAGCGAGAAACCCTAAATCTGCTGAATATGCCCATGCCAAAAGCAGGGCAAGCGGATAAGGAATATTGGTATCATTGATTTTTTATGGTGATTAAAAGCGTACTGTAAAAACCGTCCGTGCTGAGCTTGTCAAGCCGTCACTGTTTTGCCGCTTGTAGGCATGGCTTGGAGTGAAAAAAATTAGTATTGTTGGCATTGTAGGAAGTTTAAATAAAAAGGGCAAATAATAATATTTACCCTTGATAAAACTTTCCCAAATCAACCAAACGCAGGCACTCTTTTTGGAATGGTGCTTAAAAATTCATTCCGAGCTTGAGTGTCGGTTTCATAAATGCCCAGCATACTGGTGGTGCGGGTGGTGGATTGTTGCTTGCCCACGCCACGCATCATCATGCACATATGGCTTGCGTCCATCACCACCGCCACGCCACGACAATCGGTTAGCTCTTGGATTGCGGTGGCAACTTGCTTGGTTAGGTTTTCTTGGATTTGTAGCCGTCTGGCGTACATATCCACAATGCGGGCAAGCTTAGATAGCCCTAACACTTTACCTTCTGGCAGATAGCCAATGTGTGCCACACCAAAAAACGGCAGTAGATGATGTTCACAAAGTGAATAAAATTCAATGTTTTGTACCAAGACCAGCTCACGGTTATCGCTGGTAAAGACGGCATCGTTGGCGACTTCGTGCAGATTTTGGTGATAACCCACAGTCAAGTCCCGAAAGGCTTTGGCGGCACGCATGGGCGTATCAAGCAGCCCTTCACGGTCTAGATTTTCGCCTGCATTTTCAATGATGCTGGCGTAATGCTTGGCGGTGTCGTCCACATTAAAAGTAAAGGGAGCGTGAATGGCATAGGGGTGACTGTCGCAATGTTGGCACATAAAAAAGACTAAATAAACGATAAATGCAGTATTATAACGAAAAATAGTCATTTTGCCAAATCATTTGTTTCATTTATTATAAAAAGTTTACAATCGTAACATTTTTCCCCATTTCTTAAATTTTTATGCTAAAATAAACTGACTTTGACGAAAAACTGACTGCGAAACCAGAAAAGCTGTTCGTGGTGAGTTTGGTTGAACGGCTATGGTTTTCCTACCTGCGGGCATGGCTTTTAGGTGGGCGGAAAATCTATTTTGCAGTATATTTAAAATTTAGGATTGTTTTATGCTATTAAAAGGCAAACGATTTGTGGTGACGGGCATCGCCAGTAAGCTGTCTATTGCGTGGGCGATTGCGGAGAGCTTGCACCGTGAGGGGGCAGAGCTGATTTTGACTTACCCAAATGATAAAATCAAAAAACGGGTGGACATGGCAGCCGAAGCCTTTAATGCGGTGGCGGTACTGCCCTGCGATGTCGGCTCGGACGATGAGATTGTAAAATGCTTTACTGACGTTGCCAACGTGTGGGGTGATGGCATTGATGGGGTGGTGCACGCCATTGGCTTTGCCCCTGCCGACCAGCTTGATGGCGACTTTACGGATGCAACCACCCGTGAGGGCTTTGCCATTGCCCATGACATTAGTGCTTACAGCTTTGTGGCACTTGCCAAAGCCAGCCGTGATTTACTTGCCAAAAGACAAGGCTCACTTTTGACCTTGACGTATGAAGGCAGTATTTCGGTGTTGCCAAATTATAATGTGATGGGGCTTGCCAAAGCCAGCCTTGAAGCGTCTGTGCGTTATTTGGCAAGCTCGCTGGGAGCGGACGGTATTCGGGTGAATGCCATTTCGGCAGGGCCTATTCGCACGTTGGCAGCAAGTGGCATTAAGTCGTTCCGCCGTATGCTGGACATGAATGAAAAAATCACCCCACTACAAAGAAACGTCACCCAAGAAGAAGTGGGCAATGCGTCTTTATTTTTGCTGTCGCCTTGGGCAAGTGGAATTACGGGCGAGATTTTGTTCGTGGACGCAGGCTTTAATACGGTGGGAATGAGCGAGCGGTTATTTTCCGATGATGATGAGGAATGATGGCAGTCTAAGCGTCCCTGTGATGTTTTTGTAAAAACACCCTGACTTTGGTCGGGGTATTTTTTTGTGATAAATGTTGCTGCTTTGTTTAAAAATATTTTATAATGAAATCATAACTGTAATTAGCATTCGGGGGATGTGTGTTTGATAGATTGCCAAGATGGTCATTATACGGAGCGGTGATTTTGGCGTTTTCAGCGGGGTGCGTGAACAGCACGACTTTGGTCGGATTTACGCATTTGTCCGCTTCACACGTGACGGGCAATGTCACCTTATTTGCGAATGCCATTGTGGCGGGGGACTGGGCATTTTTAGGCTTTGTGTGTTTGACTTTGCTGGCGTTTTTATTGGGTTCGGTGATTAGCGGTTATGTGGTGGGTGGGCGTTCTTTTCGGGTGGGACGGCGTTATGAAATTGCCTTGGTGATTGAGGTGGTGCTTTTATGCATGGCATTTTTATTGCTGTATCGTGGGCTGTTTTGGGGGCAGTTGTTTGCGGCGATGGCGTGCGGACTGCAGAATGCCATGGTCACCACCTATAGTGGGGCGATTATTCGTACCACGCATTTGACAGGGCTGACGTCCGACATGGGTTCAGCCATCGGGAATTTTTTGGCAGGGCGAGGCATAAAAAAATCCGTAGTGCTGTTTCAGGCGGCACTGTGGTACGGCTTTTGTGGCGGGGGTGTTATGGGGGCGGTGCTGTTTGTGCGGGTGGGGTATTTGGGGCTGCTTTTACCGATTATCATCATCTCGATGATGGCGGTTTTTTATCGAGTCGGGCTGACGAAGCTTGGTAAAAAATACACACGACCAAAAAAAGACAATTAATGATTTTTGGGCTTGGTTGTGTTTTTTTTGGCTGTGTGCTACCATAATTGACATTTATCATACTTTTTATGTATTTTTGTTGCTTATTATGCGAAAAACACCACTCAAACACTATGCGACCAACTGGTTTTCAGGACTGCTTGACTACGCCTTGGTGGTGGGGATTTTGTTGGTGTGGCAGGCGGTGGTTGGATTTGGGCTGCTGCCTGAATATCTTTTACCCTCGCCATGGCAGATTTGGCAGGCATTTTTAGAGGATTTTTGGCTGTTGATGGGGCATGCGAAGTATACGCTTGCCACGGCATTTTTTGGGACGATGATTGGGCTTGTTTTAAGCTTTATATTGTCGATTTTGATGGATTTGTCCGAGGGCTTTAAAAAAACCGTCTATCCTGTGCTGCTTTTAAATCAGACCATACCGACCATCGCCATTGCACCGCTGTTGGTTATTTGGCTTGGGTATGGCATTACGCCCAAGGTGGTGCTCGTGGTGCTGTCGGTGTTTTTCCCGATGACCATCGCACTTTTAGATGGCTATTATTCTGTGGGGCATGATGAGTTGAATCTTTTTAAATCCATGCAGGCGAGCCGCTATCAGCTGTACCGCCATCTTAAAATTCCTGCAGCGATGGGCTATTTTTTTACAGGGTTAAAGGTGGCGTTGTCTTATGCGTTGATTTCTGCTGTGGTGGCGGAGTGGCTGGGCGGTTATCACGGACTTGGGGTGTATATGACCCGTGTGCGTAAGTCGTACGAGCTGGATAATATGTTTTCGGTGATATTTTTTATTAGTGTTTTGACTTTGTTGCTTATCGGTTTTGTCAAGCTTTTGGAAAAAAAGGTGCTGGCGTATCGTTTTGAAAAATAAAAAATAAGCTGTGTTTGGGTGCTAAGTTATTCTGCTTGTATCGCTTGACAAGCGTGGGTCTTTATTCTAAAATCAAGCAAGCAATAGTCGGGGTGCTTTATTTTATAAGGCTGAGATGATACCCGTGAACCTGATACAGTTAATACTGGCGTAGGAAACTAAAAAAGCTAAGTGCGTGTCACGCCAAGATTGGCTGTGTTGTTTTTTATGACCTTTGGGCTGTATGCCTGAGGGTTTTTGTTTTTTTACAAGGAGAAAACAATGCAAGTTGCTTTAAAGGGTGTTTTGTTAAAAAAGATGGGCGTCGGTTTGACTCTCATGTCTGCTGTGAGTGTTGCTTTGGTGGGCTGTACTAACAATCAAGAAACAGCCACTGCCAAGGCGGACGGGTCACTGGAGACGCTGGTTATCGCCCTTGATTGGGTACCAAATACCAATCACACAGGACTGTATGTGGCGCTTGATCAAGGCTACTTTAAGCAGGCGGGCTTTGATGCTAAAATCGTACAGCCTAGTGAGGACAGCACGTCAACGCTGGTTTCGACCAAGCGTGCGGACTTCGGGGTGTATTTTCAGCCGAATATGGTAAAACGCCTAAATAAAGGCGAGCCGATTACCGCTGTGGCTGCCATTACGCAGACGAACAGTGCAGGGCTGTTATCCTTGAAGTCATTAGGGGCGAACAGTGCAGCGGATTTAAAGGGTAAGCGTTATTCCACTTGGGAAGACCCTGTCGATGATGCGACCGTGGCAAGTCTTGTGGGTACGCCTTTAAATCCCATTCCAGGGGAGGCGACAGATGCGGCGACCGCTTTGCGTATGAATCAGTTTGATTATATTTTGGCGTATTATAGTTGGGATGGCGTTCATGCGGGTTTAAAAGGCGTGGAGACCAACTTTTTTTATTTAAAAGATGCCAATCCTGTGTTCGATTATTATTCACCGATTTTAATCGCTAACAGTGATAGCCTTGCCCAAAATCCTGAGCGTTACAAAAAAGCGTTGTCCGCCATTCATGATGGTTATGTGTTCGCTGCAAAGAATCCTGCTGAAGCGGCGGATATTCTCATTAAGCACGTGCCTGAAATGAATGCTGAACTTGCCAAACAAAGCCAAGCTTATATTTCACCCACATATCTGGCGAGCGATGGCAGTTGGGGGCGGTTTGATTATGCACGCTGGGACAGATTTTTTACTTGGGTGAGTGAGCAAAAACTTGTGGAGGCTGCATTTGCACCGCAAGCAGGGGTAACAAATGACTACCTACCACAGTGATTTGAGGTGCTTGTGGCGAAGTTGAGACTTGAGGGGATTTGCCATCATTTTTTGGCAGAGCCATTATTTGATGACTTGTCTTTGTCCGTGGAAAAAGGGCAGGTGGTAAGCATTGTTGGGGCAAGCGGCGTGGGTAAAACCACGCTGTTTAACATCGCCGCAGGGTTAATTCACCCCAAGGACGGTGCGGTGCTGATTGATGGGGCGGACGTCACGGGCAAGGCGGGTCATGTGGGTTATATGCTCCAAAAGGATATGCTGCTGCCTTTTAAAAAGGTCTATGAGAACATCGCTTTGCCACTTGTGTTAAAAAAATGGCGAAAAGACGCCATCTTTAATGCCATCATGCCCAAGCTTGAGCCGTTTGGGCTGCTAGGATTGATGGATAGCTACCCTGCAAGGCTGTCAGGAGGTCAAAGACAGCGTGCAGCACTTCTAAGAACCTATTTGAGCAATGATGACATCATGCTGTTAGATGAGCCATTTTCCGCCTTGGATTTTATAACAAAGACGGATATGTATGCGTGGTTTAATGCGTTTCGCCAAAAAAGCGGGCTGACTTGTTTAATGATTACTCATGACATTGACGAAGCGATGTATCTGTCTGATTATATCTATGTGTTATCAGGCTTTCCTGCACGCTTAAGTGAGTCGTTTTTTATTGACAAATCCCCTGAGTTTTTAAAATCGGCTGAGTACTGGCGGTTAAAAGAAGCAATTTTAACCGCCATGCGGGCTTAACGCAACACCGAAACAGGGTCAATGTAGCGACCGTTTCGGCTGATTCTAAATTCGAATAAAGCCGCACCGCTGGACGTTTGTGCGGTCATTACGCCAAGCTGTTCCCCTGTGCGGATATTTTGTCCTGAGCGTACGCTGATATTTTGGACATCAAAGTAGGTGGAGCTGTAGCCGTTGCCATGGTCGATGAGAATCATGGGGCGTCCGCTGTGATTGGCAGCCACAACTGTCCCTGCTTTGCTTGCTAAAATAGCATCGCCTGCTCTGCCTGAAAAGAACATACCCTCTGTCATGCCAGCATTGATGGGCGTGCCGAAGTTTCTGACCACGGGGTTGTTGCGTCCCACAGGGTAGCTAAAGCCCATAACCGCTGATGAGCCGATGAGGGAGGTGCTGTGGCTTTGGTTTGGGGTTGGGCTGACAGTGGGCGTGCTGACGCTCTGCTGCACTGTCTGTACGGGACTGGCGGCTGTCACGGGGGCGGGCTGTGCCACTGGCTGAGCTTGAGTTCGGGTAGGTGAAGGGGTGCTTTGGCTGCGGTTGGGATAGCTTTGTTTAGCGAAGCTGCCTGTGCTGGTTAAGCCTGAGAAATTTAGCCACTGCCCGATGCGAATGGTGTGGTTGGCATCTAGGTTGTTATGTGCGGAGAGTTCACGCCAGTTTAATCCGTAGCGAGCCGCAATGCCGCTGACGGTGTCACCTGCTTGTACTTGATAGCGAGCAGGAAGCGTACCACCTTGACTGGCTTTTAGCCCCCTAGGGTTGGTTGGTTTGCTGGCACAACCTGCCAATGATAAAAAAACCGCTGCCACAACAGCAGTCACAAGGGTGGATTTTGGGCGATGGCTGTAGGTTTGGCAAAAAGTGCTTGAGCGTGGCATAAAGGTCTCGCTAATAAACCAAGAAAATATGTCATAAAGTACACCACTTTTTTAAGACTGACAACCCCTGTTTATATTTTGGTAAGAGCTTGCAAAAGTTAAGCAATCAATACATAAATCTTAACAATCGTTAATAAAAAATTAACAAAAAATCGGCTGGTGTCAGGGGGGTGTTTGCCCAAATAGTACTTTTTCGAATTCAGGCAGGGCGGTTTTCATGAGTGTGCCAACGGTCATTTGTGGTTCTGAGGCGGGGAAGCCCATGAGTGCTTCACGCTCGGCAATGCGGCGAGAGGCAACGGTGAATGCTTTTTCAAAGCTGCTTTCACTTCTTAGACTTTCAGCGAAAAATGCCCGCCCAAAGTAGGTTAAATCAGCGTCATTACTACAGCCAAAAGAGGCTTTGTCCTTGGCGGAGGCGGTGATGATGGCAGTGGTGGGTGTTAATAGCTCGTCAATGAACGCGCCTGAATAACAAGACGACACCACAATCACTCGCCAACGAATGCCTGCTTTGTCAAGGCTTTCTTTAAGCCATGCGCCATCAACTGGTTCAAGCGATAGAGGTGGGTTTTCCATTACAAGTCCGCCCGTGGGGTAGCCATCTTCTGCCCCAAGCCCGTGCGAGGTTAGTGTTAAAAATAAAATGTCTTCTTGTGAGTCCATTTTTTTGCCGATTTCCATTAAGCTTCGTTCTATGCTGTGGTGGGTGGCAATGGGTGCGTCTGTCCATGTGTGGCGGTTGTTAATGAGTGATAGTGAACGTCCCAGTGTCTTAAAACGCACATCAAAGAGCTGCTGTGCTGCACCAATCTCACTGGCGAAGACGTCTTGACTGGCGTAGCCTGCCACTCCTAAAAAGTACCATTCGCTGACGCCTGAGTTGCTGACGGACAGTGCGTTTAGGCTGCTTTCTAGTAGCATGGGCTGGGAGAAAAATTCAGCTTCGGTCAGTGTGGGTGTGGTGGGTGTGATTTTAAAAATGGGCTGGTCGTCAATGTTTTTTTGCCATACCACCAACAGGGCAATCGCCCCGATGAGCATTAAGCCACGCTCCCACCAGTTCCAATAAAGCTTTTTTGCGAAAATCAGTAAAAGTGCGGCCGTTTGCCATACAAAAAGTAAGATAAACAGCGTAGGAATGATGGTATAAGCCCAGTCGGGCAGGAGATTTTGTAGCCCTAGGAATTGGATAAGGCTTTGTACCAGCATAAGCAGGGTGTCAGCGGTCAGCCATAAAATCACAGGCACGAACATGAGTGCGTAGTTTTGGGAACGCCGTGCGATGATAATTCCTGCCACCAGCATAATGACAGGCCAGACCAGATAGCTGATAAGTCCTTGGCGGTTAAATTCGCTGCCCATGTCCGAAGCAAGCCAAGCAAATAGAACGTTGGCGAGTAGGGCGGTGGTTAAAAAACAAAAAAACTGAGCAAAGGAGGGTTTCACCCATAAAAATGCCCGCACCGACCCCAAAAGCATCCAAAAAGACGCAATGATGTTGGCGGAGAAATTGAGCGAAAACCGCTGCAATGAATTGACTTTAATGGATGAAAAAGACAAAGAAACTTCCTTTACCCAAACGCACGCCAAACGCAATGCAAGAAAATTACTGCCATCATACCTGATTTATGGTTTTTTTGCTATAGTTAAACGCTGAAAAAATAAGCAGATAATAGGTATTAAAAACAAAAAAAAGCCGCCTAAGCGGCTTTTTGGAGGGTTTTGGTTTTTATCAACATGATTAAGAGGTGGTGAAAGTTTAAGGACCTTCCACACGCTCGATGGTGACATTGCCTACGCCTTTTTCGGTGATGCCGATGGCTTTGGCAGCACCATAGGAAAGATCAAGCACACGGTTGCCATGGAAAGGACCACGGTCATTGATACGCACTACTACCGATTTGCCGTTGTCTTTATTGGTGACACGCACATAGCAGTTCATCGGTAGGGAGCGGTGAGCGGCAGTCATCGCATTCATATCAAAACGCTCGCCACTGGCGGTTTTTTTGCCGTGGAATTGACGACCATACCAAGAGGCAAGCCCTGTTTGTTTAAAGCGGTTGACGGTGTTAGAGGCAACAGCGGTCAGCTGTCCTAGCACATCATCATTTTGGTGGCTACTTAGGTTAACTTGGCTGGCTAAGACGCCTGCTGCCAGTGATGCAGGCTCACGTGCGGCTTTTACCAAGCTTGAGGCGTTGTCTTGCTGGCGGCTTAGTTCGCTTAAGATATGCTCAATGTCAGCAGGGCGAGGCTCAGTCGTGGCTTGGGCGGTTGTGCCCGAAAATGCCAAAGACAAGGCAACAGCAGCACTCAGTTTATGTTTCATAGATAACCTCATGTTAATGAACCAACCGCTTGGGTTAGGTGCGTTTGGTGGCGACTTTGTGTCGCTTGGCTATATGAGACAATGTCTCATATAAAGCCCATTTATCCATATTACCACGATTTTTTCTGCTTGCAAGCGTTTTTTGTGGTAATTTGGCGAAAAAAGCCCTTTTTTCTAACAAATTGTTAAGATTTGTTTGATTTTTCAGCTTTGGTTCTTTGTTTTTTTGGATTGATTTTTTAAAGGGGTTTATAAAATCTTTTTTAAGGGTGGAATTATTTGGGTGAATATATGATAGGGTTGTTTTTTAAAAATCAATGCAAAATTTTATGGATTTGTTTTTTTGAGTATTGGTTTTTAACTGTATTTGGATTATAAAACCGCCCTGATGGTGCGTGCAGTATGAGCGGTTTTTCTTTTTTTTGGGTGTATTTAGTGGCTTTTATTTTTATGGGTGTGAATGGAGGTTAAAAGCCCAAAACACGCCATGAGTGTGATAATCGCCGTGCCGCCATAGCTAATAAAAGGCAAAGGTACGCCCACCACGGGTAAAATACCACCTACCATGCCGACATTCACGAAAATGTACACAAAAAACGACATGGTTAACGCCCCTGCTAAAAGCTTACAATAAGTATCAGGATTAACAAGGGCGATATAAAATGAGCGTCCGAGCAGGCAGACATAAAAAAACATCAGTAAAATCACGCCCACCAGTCCGAATTCCTCAGAAAATGCGGCGATGATGAAGTCGGTATGCCCCTCGGGTAAAAAGTGTAAATGCGACTGCGTGCCTTGTAGATAACCTTTTCCTGTTAGTCCGCCTGAGCCGATGGCGGTTTTTGACTGCATGATGTTCCAGCCTGCGCCTAGGGCGTCCGCCTCTGGATTTAATAGCGTCATGACACGTGTTTTTTGGTAGTCGTGGAGCAAAAACTGCCAAGAGGTTAGCACAAAGGGAATGAATAAAGCGATGGCAGTGCCAATCATCCACCATGGTAACCCTGATAAAAACAGCACAAAAATCCCACTAGAGGCAACCAACAGACTGGTACCAAGGTCAGGCTCTTTGGCGATGAGTAAAACGGGCAATAAAATAATGCCCAGCGTCACAAAAACCGTGGAGAGTTTAGGAGGGAGTTCACGCCGTGATAAGTACCATGCGCACATCATCGGCATACCAAGCTTCATGAACTCGGAGGGCTGAACGCTACCAAAACCAGGGATTCTAATCCATCTTTGAGCGCCCATACGCACTTCACCAATAAGCTCGACCAATATCAATAAAATCACGCCAATCACATAAAAAATGGGGGTCAGAGTGCGGTAGAAATTCGGGGGGAGCTGTGCCATGATAATCATTACCATAAAGGCGATGGCGTAGCTTCTGGTTTGGCGAAAGACCATCGCCATGTCCTGCGTGGAGGCACTGTATAAGATGGTCAGCCCAATAAAACAAATGGTAATCAACAACAAAAACAGCCACGGGTCAATATGTACTCGTTGCCAGATGTTTGGCAACAAGTCTCGCCCCATATGGTGACTTTGGCGAGAGAATCGGTAGCGGTATTGTTGATTGGACATAGAGGGTTGTCTTAAAAAAGAGAACGCTGAGTGCTAAACATTCTATTCTACCTGATTATTGTTGGTTTGACAAATTTTTTGCATAAAAAGTGTTGGGTATAATAAAGTTGGGCAAAAGAAGTGTTTGCTTGGGCTAAAAACAGTAGAAAAAACGAAGCGACTGTATTACAATGAATTTTGAAACATAATTATCAACGATATCAATCATTGCGATATTTGAGGGGCTTATGCAAAATCCAACAAACCACCGTTTTACCTTTTCTTTAAAAAGCGGACTAAAAAAAGGCGTTTTGGCGTCTTGTGTGGCTTTGTGTTTTTTTAGCGGCTCTGCGAATGCATCGCTTTGGGATTGGCTATTTGGGGATAGAAGTGGCAGTAGCCATAGTGACCATGATGGGCATGAGCATGATGTGCCTGTGCGTGAGCGTGATGTCGGCACCTATCAAGACTACCAAGATTGGCTAAAAGAAAATCCATGGCACGCCAACTATGCCAAAAAATACGAGGACTTTTTGTCAGCAAGACTTGGTGCAGAAGTGCCGCCCATGCATGAGCTTTTAACCACGGCACGTTCTTGGCAGGCGTGCAATCATCAGCCTTATCAAGTGCCACCAGAGGAGCTATGGTCGAATATGCTCCCAACTCTGCAGCTTTATAACACCCTAAAATGGCGGGGGATTTTACCCAGTGAAACAAAAATCCGCTCCGTATACAGAAATCCTGACTTAAACCGCTGTGCAGGCGGGGCAGCGAGCAGTAAGCATATGACGAATGGGGCGATTGACATTTGGGTGCCTTCTTATGGAGATGACAGCTGGGCGTTGTATCAAATGAAAGATAAACTATGCCAGTTTTGGCGTGATGAGGGTCAGCGTTATCAGTTCGGGCTTGGGCTGTATGCCACAGGTGCGATACATTTGGACACCCAAGGCTACAGAAAATGGGGGGCGCAGTTTAGCTCGGCAGGTTCGCCTTGTCGTGATGTGGTGGAAACCGAGGAGGTTTTGTGGATTGATGGGCAGTTTTAAGGGTGATTTTTGATATTTTGGCGAAAATAAGGAGAAGTTATGCTTGGATTTATCGTTGTTTTGGTGCTTTTAATAGTGCTGGTGGGCTTTTTTATCAGCGTTTATAATGGAC
Organism: Moraxella sp.; assembly: GCA_030525705.1. Lineage (GTDB taxonomy): Bacteria > Pseudomonadota > Gammaproteobacteria > Pseudomonadales > Moraxellaceae > Moraxella. The sequence continues at coordinate 21,876 of JAUNEE010000004.1, read as the reverse complement.
TTGTGCGGCTAAAAAACCAAGTCACCAACGGCTTATCTCAAATCGATGTGCAGTTAAAACGCCGTCACGACCTTATCCCAAATCTGGTGAGTACGGCAAGCAATTATATGCAGCACGAGCTTGCCACCTTGACCGCTGTCACAGAGGCACGTAGCCATGCCCAAAAAGTCGCAAGCCAAACCACCGATGTGGGTGACAGCCAGCAAATCGGGCTGTTAGCACAGGCGGAGAATGCGTTGTCTCGGGCGTTGGGTAATTTTTATGCCGTGGCGGAAAATTATCCAGAATTAAAAGCGGACGCTTTGATGAAACAAGTCATGGACGAGCTAACCAATACCGAAAACCGCATCGGTTTTGCACGGCAACATTATAATGACAGCGTGATGTTTTATAATAACCAAAGGGAAGTTTTTCCGAATAACTTGATTAGCGGATTTTTTAAATTCGAGCGTTTGGCGCAGTTGGATTTTAATGACAAATCTGCCATCGATGTCGCACCTGCGGTGAAGTTTTAGGCGATTTTATTTTATGCCGTTTCACTTGATGTTATCTGATGATACCGTTTAATACAGCTTAGGGCTTATTATGCGTAGCTCGCCCCCCTCTTATGATTTTTTCGCCGCCGCTGCCTATCATAGGCGGCTTAGCATGGTATTTTATCGGCTGTTTTTAGTGGCGGTGCTATTTCAGGCGTTTTTGCTGCTGCTTGTGTGCTTGTGCGTCACTTGGTTTTTGACGGGTGATGTGAACTTGTCTTACTGGCTGATGTGCCTTGTGGTTTTGGCAGCTTATGTGGCGTTCGGGCTGTATTTGGGCAAAAGACGCGCGGCACTTGGCGGGGTAGGCATTGCCAAAAGTATGGGGGCGGTACGGCTGTTTGTCAGTGGTGTTTCTGAGACGGACGCAGAAACGAAACAAGCCGAGGCGGTGTACTATCCCACCTTTATCCGTGCACCCAGTATTTCTGCCTTGCCAAGTAGCTATGCCCGTTATTATGAATTCGCCACGCAGATGAGTATCGCCTCGGGTGTGCCTTTGCCCAAGTTGTATGTGCTGGTGCAAGAGATGGGCGTGAATGCTTTTGTGGCGGGTTTTGATGAAAAAGACACCGTGCTGGTGCTGACTCAAGGGGCGGTGGAGAAGCTGGATAATGAGGCGCTTTATGGGCTGATTGGGCATGAGTTCGGGCATATTATTCAAGGAGACGCACGTCTAAATCTTACCACCAGTACGCTTATGATGGGGCTGTCTTGGCTTTATGAAAGTAGTGAGTGGCTCTCTGATGTGATTTTTGGGAAGTTTCATGCCAATTATCACCGCACGCCCAAGGAAAGCTTGGTATTAAATCAGCCCCAAAGTAAAGGCGAGTGGCTAAGCTACTGGCAAACGCATCGCACCCCAACCCGTCAAGAAATCATCGCAGAACTACGAGCGGCGGCGATGGCGAACTTTGTTTTTGTGATGGGGATTTTGGTGCTAATGCGTATGGTGGGTGTTGTCGGCATGGCAGTGCATGACTGGATTATCCATCATTTTAATCGCCAGCGTGAGCTTTTGGCAGACGCAACCAGCATTCAGCTGTCCAGAAGTTTCGGGGTGCTTAGGCTTTTGGAATATATTGAAGCGGGGCAGTCCACACAACTGACGGGACAGTATAGCACCTATGTGGGCTATTTTTTCTTCGCTGACCCGAAGATGCACGAGGGCTTTTTTAGTACGCACCCAGAGATTTATGAGCGACTTGTTGCCATTCGTGGGCGTTGGTATGATGATTTTGGCAAAGACATGACCGCCCATTTGGACGCTTACCGCCTAGAAGAAGCACACCACGAGGTCTGTCAGCATGAGGCGGTGACGCCTTTGGAGGCGGAAAATGTGTATCAAACGCTGGCATTTGAGGCGATTGAAGAGCGGGTGGTCGATGGCAGGCTGGTGATGGACGAGGCATGGTATGACTGGCGTGCCATTGACGAAGAAGAAAAACCCGTTCCAAAAGACGGCTGGATTTTTACAGGCGGTCAAGTGGGCGTAAATGTTCAGGCTAAAGGCGGCGGTGTTTCTGGTGCGGCTTTTGGTGCGGATGATGATGTGCTGCTGGCTGAGACCTTCAAAGAGGAGCTTCCGTGGATTTTGGTGAAGCATGAACGCCAAGCGGTTGGCGTGGTGGCACTCATCGAGGCGGTGCTTTTATGCCGCTTTGCAAGTTTAAGGTATGGGGCGGTGGTGGATTTGTCAGAGATTTATGTGCAGCTTTCATCAAATGATGAAACGCAGAAGGTGCAGATTTTACCGCACAGTCTTGATGAGTCGCTATTGGAGGCGGTGGCGAACTTGCCACGACAAGGCGATGGACTGCGACTGCTTCGTTATTTAAAAATTCTAAACTTTCATATTAAAAATCCGAACATTTCTTTGTCTAGCCGTCAAAAAGCCACGTTGATGTGTTATCAAAAAGGACTGTCCATGCTGTTCGTTTCGCCGTCCTTTTCAGGGTCGTTTTTACCGGTTCGGGACTATGCCAGACTGCTATCGAAGATGGATAAGCTGTGGCAGGCGTGTGTCTTGGCAGGGCTTGTGCGGACGCTGTCGGACGTATCAGCTGAGCTGACGGTAGGTGGACGTGAGGATTTTGGGCGGATTTTAAGCTTTTTATTGCCCAGGGTGTATCATGAGCTGCCAGATGTCCAAAAGGTCGGCGTGGTTTTACTTGCCTTTTTAGTGGGGGTGCAGGATAATAGCCTTTTGATGGGGCGTCTGCAGGCGGTGCGGGAGGCGTTAGTGCGGTGGGGGCGACTTTTCGGGGTGTCCTTGGAGGCGTTAACGGAGGCTGAGTGCTTGAATTTGATAGAAAATACGCACAGGCTGAGCGTTAGTGATTGGGCGAGTGTGATTTTAGGCTTGAATGGAGATGCTAAATCCGTGCTTTTGGCACTTGATACTGCATTTTTATATGACGGCAAGCAATCCCAAAAAGAAACCGATATACTGGCGATGTTGTCTTGGCTGTGGCAGCGTTAGTGCTTAGATGATGATATGAGAATGACAGAAAAAACAACGCCTTTGGACTTGACCGCTTTGCATCAGCATATGCTTAGGCAGATGGGTGTGGGGCTGTGGGCAAGCCAAAAAGGGCGTGTGTATGACTTACCTCCTGTGGTGGCGGATAGATTTTCTGCTTCGGCGGGTTTTTGGCGTGAGCAAGCTCCCAAGAATGCAGGTGAGCAGATGGAAGTGGTGTCTGACTTAAAAAGTGGGGGTGCGGAGGGTGCTTTTGGGGGAGGATTAACTTCAACCATAAAGATTTCAAATCAACCCATCGCCCAAAATTCAAGCCAGTTGATAGATGATCAAGCCACCGATGGCAGCTCTTTGATAGGGCAAATGCCTGCCAAAGGGTTGTCTTCTGCCATACAGGGCGGTCACTCTGCGGATTTTGGGGGTGTGCGTCCTGCCATCAATACCCCAAAATACCTACAGGGGCTGTCTGTCAAAGAGGCGGCGTTCGAGTACTGGGGCTTAAGGTATGGTGCGTGGTTACTTTTGGTGGACGCAAGCCATATGGATACCGCAGCCCGTGGCGTCTGGCAATCGCTGGCGGAGGCATTAAAAAAACAGTCGGATAAAACCGTGGCGTTACGCCTAAAATATCCACTGGTGGTAAATGACTATCCAGAATATCAGCACTACGAGCAAGGACATCATGCCCTGCTTGGCTTTTTTTTAAGGCTGTGTGCGGACGGCGTGGGGCAAGATGAGCCACCTTTTTCTGTGCTATGTCTAACGCCCTTGAGCGAGCGTGTGGACTTTGGCGAGCTTTTAGTGTATAAAAAAGACGCCCCAAGCCTAAGACAAATGTGGGAGACACCTGAATATAAAAAACAGCTGTGGCAGATGTTGCATGCAGTGGTGTAACTTTGGTTATTTTTTTAAAGCGAGAACAACGATGAAACGAGCGTTTAATTTTTGTGCAGGTCCTGCAACCATGCCGACTGAGGTGCTAGAAAAAGCAGGGGTTGAGCTTTTGGATTGGCGAGGGCTGGGCGTCTCTGTGATGGAGGTTAGCCACCGTGGGGCGGATTATATTGCCATCGCTGAAAAGGCTGAGCAGGATTTAAGAAAGCTTTTAAACATCAGCGATGAATATGCGGTGCTGTTTTTGCAAGGTGGCGCATCTTTGCAGTTTTCGGCTGTGCCATTAAACTTATTAAATAGCGGTGTGGCGGATTATCTGGATACGGGTGCATGGTCCACCAAGGCTTATAAAGAGGCGAAGCGTTACGAGACGCTCGGGCTTGGTAAGGTAAATCTTGTGGCAAGTGCCAAAGACGGCGGCTATACTGACGTCCCCAGTGTGGATACGTGGCAACTGTCTGAAAATGCGGCGTATTTTCACTACTGTAGCAATGAAACCATTCATGGCGTTCAGATTTTTGACACGCCGAAAGTGAACGCTCCTATCGTGGCGGATATGTCATCGAACATCTTGTCTGCACCCATTACCGTCAATGACTTTGGGCTAATTTATGCAGGTGCTCAAAAGAACATCGGTCCTGCGGGTTTGACCTTGGTGATTGCAAGAATGGATTTGCTTGAACAAGTCAGTGACTGGTGCCCAGCCGTGATGAATTACAAAGCTCAAATGGAAGCGGGTAGTATGTTAAATACGCCTGCCACCTATGCGTGGTATTTGTCAGGCTTGGTGTTTGAGTGGCTTTTGGAAAATGGCGGTGTTGAGGCGGTGCATAAAATCAACCAAACTAAGGCAAATCTTTTGTACCAAGCCATCGATGGCTCGGATTTTTATCATAATGCGGTCAATCCTGCCTACCGCTCCATTATGAACGTGCCGTTTACTTTGGTGGATAGTAAGCTTGATAAGCTGTTCTTGGAAGAAAGTAAACAAGCAGGGCTATTAAACCTAAAAGGACATCGTGTGGTGGGCGGTATGCGTGCCAGTATTTACAACGCAGTGGGGCTAGACGCAGTCGAGGCGCTTGTGTCCTTTATGGCGGACTTTGAAAAACGCCACGGCTAACTGGTCGCTGAAGTTTGGGTGTGAACGCATGGCAAGCAGGTGCTTGCCGTGCGTTTTTATGTGGGGGTGTTGGTGTTTTCTGGATTGTCTGTTTTTTCTAAAATATCCAAATCCTTTTCGCAGAGACTTTTTAGTTCATCTTTACAAAAATTCGGGTCAAGGTGGCAGACAGCATCCATTAGTTTCTCGATTTGCTTGTCTTGGGCTTGAATGTGGGCGAGTAGGGCGGCAATGCTGGTTGCCACAGGGTCTTTGGCGTCGGGCTTTAAGCCATAGGCGTTAAAGAGTTCTTGGGCTTGGGCTTGGTTGGGGCTGTCTTGTTTTTCATTGTCTTTATTGACCATACGGGCAACCGTCCCCACCATTGTCGCCCCTTGTGGCACGGGCTTGACCACCACCGCATTACTGCCCACTTTGGCGTTGTCGCCCACTGTAAATCCGCCCAAAATCTTTGCCCCTGCCCCCACCACCACTTCATCGCCAAGCGTGGGGTGGCGTTTTGCCCCCTTTTCCCACGACACCCCACCAAGCGTTACGCCGTGATAGAGCGTTACGCCATCACCAATCTCTGCCGTCTCGCCAATCACCACGCCCATGCCGTGGTCAATAAACAAGCGTTTGCCAATCTTAGCGGCAGGGTGAATTTCAATGCCTGTTGCCACTCGGGTAATGTGCGATAGGGTGCGAGCTGTAACCTTATAATCCTTTTGCCAAAGGGTGTGCGATAGGCGGTGCAAGGTGCGGGCGTGCAACCCCGGATAGGCAAGGACGATTTCTAAGCGGTTTTTGGCAGCAGGGTCTTTTTCTAGGATATTGTCAATGTCGTCTATGATGTCGTTTTTTAGGGTGAGTAGGGATTTTAAAGGGTTCATTGGCGTGTCCTTGTTAAGGATTTTTGGGTTAATTGGGGGTGGTTTTTTCAATTATTTTAATACGATTGAGTTTAGCATTTGATTGATATTTGGCTCAATTTCTTTTGCTTTATCCACAGGATAAATGGTATAAAATTCTACTATCGTATGATTTTTAATTTGGATAAAACGCTGATAATACATATCCGCCACATATTGTCCTTTAGCTTTATAGCTATTTTCGGATTGCTGTTCATCAGTGATATCTGACATTCCATTTTGAAAATAATAGGCATTTTCTAAAATGGTTTGGGCTTCATTATCGCTTGATAACTTTTTACCAAAAACCACAATCGCTATTGTTTCTTCTTTTTTATTTGGTTGATTTTCGATAGTTAATTTGTCGGCTGTTTTTTCTATCACAGGAAATTTTTCAAAATCACTGGGAATTGTTACACAAAACTTTGTGCTTTCACCACAAAACGCCTGAGCAAATCCTGCCGTAGAAATAAATAAACAACTCAATAACAATAAATGTTTCATCATCGCACCTTTTTAAAATTAAATATTTAACAAACAAAAGCCCGTAAGTTGGTTGTAATGATAATAATATCCAACAAATTTTAAAAATACGAATAAATTAATAGACTTCCTGCAAAACTAGGTTTTTTCGTTCGCCCTTAAGCTATGCCTTCTGGTGGTGGAAAACCGTGGCGGTTCGACAACCTCACTTTGAGCGGTTTTTCTTATTTCAGAGTTTCTCAGGAAGTTTAATTATTGGGCTTTATATCTTAATTCAAAAGTTTAATTCAATTTTTTCCTTATCCGATGAATCAGTGACATCAGTAACGCAAATTCTTTTTTGTCCAATTGCACCCGATTGCCAAGCCGTGTCAAACGATTGGGCAAATGCGCCAAATTATCATCATTGGCAAGGTTTAATTGCAAAAATAAGTCCAATACCGCCTTTTGTAATTTATCATTGTCGGCAAATGAAACGGCAGGTTCGTCCCAGTCGGTGCGAATGTGCGTAAGCAATGGCGTGTCTGTTTTGTCATTTTTTTGTTTATTTTCAATGAGATAATCATAAAAAAACGAGCCAATCACTTGAATGCTACTGGCGACATTTAACACAGGGTAGGCGGGGTTGGCGTGGATTTGTAGATGATAATGGGCGATGGCAAGTTCGTCATTGGTCAGCCCCCTGTCTTCTCGTCCAAACAATAAGGCGATTTTTGGCAAATCACTTGGCGGATTATTTAAATTATCCGAATTATTTGAGCTGTCCAAATTTTGCGAATTGTCCGTATGATTTTTGATAAAATTATCAATCATTTCAATGGCTTGATGGGGTGTTACCACAGGTCTTGGCAAATGGCGAGAGCGACTGCTACACGCAAAAATAAGCGAGCAATCCGCTACTGCGTCCGCCAAAGTGGGGACAATGCGGGCATTTTGCAACACAGGCAGTCCGCCTTTGGCGTGGGCAATGCTGGTGTCGTCTATCGGCAGTTTGGGATTAACCACCGTCAGATTTGATAGCCCTGCGGTCATCATTGCCCGAGCTGCCGAGCCGATGTTGGCAGGGAGCGTGGTTTCTACCATCACGACTTTTATGCAAGCCAAAAAATCAAGAGTATCCGTCATCTTAATACCCCATCACGAAGTTTTCTTTGAAAGATTGCTTTAATGCGGTGAGTACGGTGTCATTTGGCACAAGGCGAAAATGCGGTGCGGTCTCAACCTTGGCAAGGCTAAACTCATCATAAATGTACAAAGCAAGTGGCACGCAGCCGTCATTTATGATGGCGTCTTCGTCCTCGCTGTCGATGATTTTTGGGGCTGTGGATTGCCCATAATCGGAAAATAGCTCCAGTAGCAGGGCTAGGCGTTCTGTGTCGTCTTTGTTGATTTTTAGGTTGAGTTTTTTGACGAATCTTAGGCGCGCGTCCACCATCGTCAGGGCGTTTTGTAGGCGTGTAAACAGCCGCCCATCGCTTTCACGCACGCTGCCTTTTACCACCACCACTTCACCGATTTTTAGGACATCTTTTAGCTGAGTATAACGGTCAGTAAAACAGCTAATCTCGACACGTGCCGAGCCATCATCTAGCGTCACCGCCACTCGGTTGCCGAAGTTCGCCACATCGATGATAAGCCCCGCAAACCAAGTTGCCCCTTTAAAGCCCGTGTCAGACAGCTCAGAGAGGCGGGGAACTTTAATGTAATGCTTGAGTTCCTCTTTGTACTCGTCAATGGGGTGTCCTGTTAGATACAGCCCGAGCGTGGCGTTTTCGTTTTTTAGGCGTTCTTTGGCACTCCAGAGAATGTCAGATAAGGGCGGAGCAACCGACAGACCGTCATCTACGCTGGCAAACAGGTCAAAAGTGCCTGACAAGCTGTTATTTCTGTTTTGTTCGGCGGCTTGCATGGCAAGGGGTAGCTGCTCCCATAACGCCCCACGGATTTCATGACTGAGGTTTTCGCCGTTTTTATTGACCAGTTCGGGGCGAAGTTTGGTGGCTAAAATATCAAAGCACCCTGCCATGATGAGCGCTTCTAAAGCACGTTTGCCCACTTTTTTAATGTCCACACGGTTACAAAAGTCATAAAGGTCGGCAAATTCGCCCTCTTTTCTGGCATTGACAATGCTCTCAACCGCACCCTCGCCCACGCCTTTGACTGCACCTAGACCATAAACGATGGTGTTTGGGTCTTTGGCAACAAAATGCCATAGGCTGTCATTGACGGAGGGTGGCAGTACCTGCAAGCCGAAGTTATCTTTGCAATCATCAATCAAAAACACCACCGCATCCGTGTTGTTCATTTCCGAGGTGAGTACCGCCGCCATGAACTCAGCAGGGTAGTAGTGTTTTAGGTAGGCGGTCTGGTAGGCAAGCACGCCATAGGCTGCCGAGTGTGATTTGTTAAAACCATACCCCGCAAAGTATTCAATCAGCTCAAAGATTTTAGCGGCAAGCTCGCCATCAATGCTGTTATTTATCGCACCGTCCACGAACAGCTGTTTTTGTTTTGCCATTTCTTCGGGTTTTTTCTTGCCCATAGCACGCCTTAGCATGTCCGCTCCGCCTAGGGTGTAGCCTGAGAGAACTTGGGCGATTTGCATGACTTGTTCTTGGTAGACGATGACCCCGTAGGTCGACTCCAAAGGTGGCTGCAAGCTGTCATGTTGGTACTCGGTGGTGGGATAGGCGACAGGCTGAATGCCGTGCTTTCGGTCGATGAAATCTGTTACCATGCCAGATTCCAAAGGTCCGGGGCGGTACAAGGCGCACATGGCGATGACGTCTTCGATGTTGGATGGCTTTAATAGTTTTAGGTATTTTTTCATGCCTGAACTTTCAAGCTGGAATACCGCACTGGTTTTGCCGTTTTGGAGAATGCCTTTATAAACGTCCATGTCATCAAGTGGCAAGGTGTCAAGGTCGATGGGCGGCTTGCCCTCTTTGGCACGGCGAGCGTCAATGTTGTCGATGGCGGCTTTAATGACCGTCAAGTTTCTAAGCCCCAAAAAGTCAAATTTCACCAGCCCCACCGCCTCGACATCGTCTTTGTCGAACTGGCTCACCCGATGCCCCTCGCTGTCGCAGTACACCGCTGAAAAGTCGCTAATGCGATTTGGGGCGATGAGAACACCCCCTGCGTGCTTGCCCACATTTCGGCAAATACCTTCTAGTTTTTCTGCCATCTCCCAGATTTCTACGGCGTCTTCGTGGTCGAAGGCGTCAGGATTGGTTAATAAGTCCTTAAGGAGCATTTCTTCTTCTACGGCTTTGGCAAGGGAGATTCCGGGGGTTTTTGGGATCAGCTTGGAGATTTTATCGGCAAGCCCGTAGGATTTTCCTTGCACCCGTGCCACGTCTCGCACCACCGCCTTGGCGGCCATCGTACCAAAAGTGATGATTTGAGAGACGGCGTCACGCCCGTATTTTTGGGCGACATAATCAATGACACGGTCACGCCCCTCGATACAAAAGTCAATATCAAAGTCAGGCATGGAGACGCGCTCAGGATTCAAAAACCGCTCAAACAGTAAATCATATGCCAAAGGGTCGAGGTCGGTGATGTTTAAGCTGTACGCCACCAAAGACCCCGCCCCCGAGCCACGCCCTGGCCCTACGGGGACGCCGTTTTCTTTTGCCCAGCGGATAAAGTCCATCACGATAAGAAAATATCCTGGAAACCCCATCTGAATGATAATGCCCAGCTCATATTCTAGGCGTTTTTCGTAATTGGCTTGGATTTCTTGCCAGTCGTCGCCCCGCTTGTCTTCAGGGTAGAGTTTGGCAAGCCGTTGGTATAGCCCCTCAAAAGACACTTTTCTAAAGTAGCTGTCGATGGTCTCCCCCTCGGGAATGGGAAAGTCGGGCAAAACGTTAATGCCGAGCGTCAGCGTGACGTTGCAGCGGCTGGCAAGGGCATTCGTGTTTTCGAGGACTTGGGGAATGTCAGAGAACAGCTGGTTCATTTGCTCGCTTTTTTTGAAATACTGCTCTTCTGAGTAATTATGTGGACGACTGGTATCTGCCAAAATATACCCGCCTGCGATGCAGACCCGAGCCTCATGTGCGTCAAAGTCATCTTGGGCTAAAAAGCGTACGTCATTGAACGCCACCAATGGAATGCCAAGGGGGGCGGCTTCTTTGATGGCGTTTTTTATGAAAAGGTTTTCGCCTTTTCTGTGCGTGCGTTTTATGCCAATGTACAGTCTATCCCCGAAGACGTCTTGCCATTGGCTTAGGATTTTGCCCGCCCGTTCTGGGTGGTTGCCTTTTAGGGGGGTGCCGATGTCACTGCGTTCGGTCAAAATGGCAATGACGCCTGCATTTTCGGCAAATAGGTCGGATTTTTTTATGATGGGCGTGCCATCAATCAGTCCGTGCGTGTAGCTTTTTGAGACAAGGTTTAGGAGGTTTTGGTAGCCTGTGTTGTCCATGGCGTATAAAATGACGCTGTGTCCGTCATCTTTGGCGGTGGCGTCCGCTTCTTCGCCTATCACCACTTCTGTGCCGATGATGGGTTTTATGCCCTCAGCGATACAGGCTTTATAAAATTTCACCACGGCAAAAAGGTTTGACATATCGGCGATGCCAAGCGTGGTCTGTCCGTCTTCTTTGGCGGCTTTTACTAAAGCTTTGATGCGGACAATGGAGTCAACGATGGCGTATTCAGTACGGACGGCAAGATGAGTAAAAGACATGGTGGTTTTTATCGCAGGTTGAGTGTTTGATTTTTGCTTATTATAGGGGGCTTGGTGGATTTTTTCTAGGGTGGATTTATGGGGGTGGGTGATTTTAGGAGAGATTTGTTAAAAATTTTCAGTGAATAATATTAAACTCCAAAAAAATCTCACGGTGTAGGCTTAAATGGGTCTGTCTTAGTGCGATACGGCTCAATGCTGGTCATGCCGTGAGCGGATAAGAGGTCTTGGGCGGTGCTTGAGAGTAAAAAATCCCGAAAGGCAAGGGCAGTGGCACTATTTTTATTAAAATGGGCGGTTAGGGTCTGACCCTCTTTAATGGCAAAATGCACAGCGTTGTCTGATGCAGTGTCCACCGTCTTAAAAAAGAAATCCGCAGGGCTTTGGTCGTCATGCGACTTGATGGGGCGTAGGTGCAGGCGGATATGCGGGTGATGACGGTGAAACGGCGTGATGACGGCATTTAGATAGGGCAAATAAGCGTCATCGCTGTCGATGATGAGCGTGGCATGTGGGCTTGATTGGGGTGTGCTGGTTGGTGCAGTGGTTGACGTGGTGGCGACCATCAGAGGATGGGGTGCTTGTTTATCTTTATAAAAAAACACCGACAGCACCACGAAAAACACTCCAAGCACCGCACGCACGCATAGCCACCCTATCTTTCGGGCGGTTGTGCATTTTAATGGGGTTTTGTGGGTATGTTTGGGCATGGCTGTGTTTTGGTTAGGGTTTTTGGTTGGGCTGTTTGGGTAATCGCGTGGTTTGTTTTTTTGGGGTTTAGTGCTTTTGGTGCAAATGCTGAACTTCTTCGTTTAGCTCTTGGAGTAGACTATCAAAAATATCAAAGCCTTGTGTCTCAGGGTTTTTTGTGGGGACTTTGGTGGTGGGTTGCGTGTCGGTTTTTGTGCTTGGGCTGGCAGGATTTGCCACCGCTGAGCTTGGTATGACGGGATTTGGTGTCATGGCGGCAGGTGCGGCGGCAGGCGTGACGGCTTGATGTGTGGGCGGATTTGGACTTGCCAAGGGGGTGGTGCGTTGGAGGTTTGGCGTGGCTACTTCTGAGCTTTTTTCAGTGTTTTGGGGGGTGTTCGCTGTTTTTACGGAGTTGGCTTTTGTGGATTTTTTGGCAAGCCACTCATAGTCATGCATCGACCACCAGTCTAAAAAACGGTGGGCGGACAGCCCGTGCAGCTCTTCGGGAAGGGGCTGTGTGTCTAGGATGGCAGCCAGTTTTTCGCAGTCAATCACTTGATTTTTAGAGACATAAACATCCTCCAAACTGCCCAAATAGGGCGTTTTTGCCTCCCATGAGCTGATGGTGAGGTTTAGCCGTGGCAGTCGCCAAAAGTTACCTTGGTGCAAAATGACATAATATTTCTTTTTGGGTTGTACAAAAATCACATCAACGAAACGACGCATTTGATTCATGGAAAACTCACGGCTTGATTAAACGGATAAAATCTCGTCATTTTATTTAGAAAAACTAAATAATCGCTACACAATAGCGACTACTTATTATAGCAAAGTTATTGTGTATTTTTGTGGTTTTTTGGCAAAAATTTGGGCTATAATGACATTTTTTAATGGGGGTGGCGGTGTTTTCGATTATCCAGTCTAATGACAGTGAAAAGTTATTAACCAAGCTTGCGGCGTTTTATCGGGATAAAAAAGACGGGGTGTTTACGCCGTTTACGGTCATCGTGCCTGCGATGGTGCTGGAGGATTATCTTGCCAAGGCACTGGCGGATAAGATGGGTATTAGTACGCTTGTGGCGACTCAGTTTTGGGGGCAGTACCAGTGGCAGATGATTGATACGGTGCTGTCTTTTGATACGGATTTTTTAAGACAGGCGGGTAGGCACGGTGAAGTGTTAAGCGTGCCTGAGACGGCGGTGCTGTCGGCAGGGGTGATTCGTTGGCGGTTATTTGCGTATTTTTTGGAGAAAAAAGACGCATCGGGCAAGGTGGTTTATAAAGAGGGTCGAGAAAAAATCACCGCCCTAAAAAACGACTCTGAGCACCCTTTGTCCGCACTTTTGGCACATTTGAACGAGCATTCTGACACATGGCAAAGCGAGCTTTGGCAGCTGTGCGACAAGCTATCACGGCTGTATGTCAAATACCTGACCGAACGCCCAGACTGGCTGTCGCTTTGGGCAAAGGATAAGGCGGTGAACGTGGCAGCACTTATCGCCGAAAAAGATCGCATGGCAGAACGCCTGTACACCCCGTCAAATAACGAAGAGACGCCTGAGCCTGTGGACGATGACATGAAAACGCCTGCTTGGCTTGTGACGCATTATGAGGGGCTTGAGCGGGCGTATCGGTATTTATGGGTGCGTTTGTTTTCGGGAGTGTTTTTATATCGGCAGGCGCTTGAGGCTCGCTTTTGGGCGGTTTTGGAGGATAAAAATCACCCAAAAGCTGTCGCCATTCGCCAAAAACTCCCAAAAACCTTATATCTGTTTACGGTGCAGCAGCTGCCGCAGTTGGAGCTGAATTTTTTAAAGCGGTTAAGTCAGTCCTTAGATGTGGTGCTTTTGCATTTTAATCCTTCGATGATGTTTTGGGCGGACATTGTGGATAAAAACTGGCTTGCCACCCAAAAACTCATCAACCCAAGCTCAGTCTACCTAAAAGACTACGGGCATGGGCTGTTGTCACGGCTGGGCAAGGCATCACGAGATACGTTTGCTATGCTTGCTGAGCTGTCTGGCGGGGCAGATGAGGGGGCGTATCAGCTAGATTGGCAGGACGATTTTAATGAATTTGAGACCACCCCGAAGACCCTGCTAAACGCCCTAAAAAAAGACATTTTAATGCTAGAGGAGTCGGACGTTTCGGTGCATTTGGCGGGGGCGTTCGAGGGTGATTTTTGGCAAACGCTGAGCGAGAAAAAAGCCGCCTTAAAATCGTGGCAATTTTCTTTGAATGATGACAGTCTAAAGGTGCATAATTGCCACAGTTTAAAGCGGGAGCTTGAGGTGGCACGGCTTTTGATTGGGCGTTGGCTGAACGAGCCTGCGTATGATGGCAAAAAAAGACAGCTGTCTGACGTGGCGATTATGATGCCTGATGTAGAAAGCGAAAAGCAGCTCATCGCTTCGGTGTTCGGGGCGTCTGTGTCTGCAGATGGGTTGTACCTGCCTGCCAAAATCACAGGCGTGGCGAATGAAACCGTGATGGCGTTGTGGCGGGCGATTTTAGGGGTGTATGAGCTGGGCTTTGGGCGGTTATATGCGGCGGATTTTTTTGAGTGGCTTTTGTCGCCTGTTTGTTATGAGAGCTTTGGTATGACGCACGCCATGGCACAAAGGGGCTGTGAGCTTTTAGAGAGGGCGGGTTTTGTGCGGGGGCTTGATGAGCGGCATTTGACAGAAAGTCTGCACCCTGAGGATAAGGATTATCGGCGTACTTTGGCATATGCGTTGGATAGGCTGTCTGTGTCTTTGTTAGCAGGCGAGGGCATTTGTGAGGTATTTGATGAAAGGGCAGGTGCGTCTTTGCCCAAGGTGGTGGGCGTGTCAGGCGTGCGTCTGGAAGATGGGGCGGTGATTGATGGGCTGTGCCGTATATATGAAGCACTGGTGAGCGAGCGAGGGCGGGCTGATGAAATTGCCGATGTCGAGGTGTGGCTGCATAGGCTAGAGCATGACGTCATTAACCCCTACTTTTTTTTACATAAAGGGACGGACGGCTTAAATAGCATCTTCGGGGCGATGAACGCCATGCGTGCCAGTGTGCGTGCGAACAGCAGTGAGGGCATGCCTGCTTTGTCTTTGCCCTTGTCTTTTGTGCTGGACGCCTTAACGGGCGTGCTGTCAGCTCAGAAAATCGCTGCTGAGCCGTCTGGGGTGATTAACATTGGACGGTTTGGTTCACTTCGGGGTATGCAGTTTGGGCTTGTGATTATGCTTGGCATGAATTTATCTGCTTTTCCGAGAACCGAGCCGTTAAACCGCCTTGATTTGGCAAAGGCGGGTCTGGCACGCCGTGGCGATAGGCACAGCGAAGAGGATGATAACGGTGCATTCTTAGAAGCGATTTTTCAAGCCAAAGAAAACTGCTGGATTTTTTATAGTGGTCAAAGCCAGACGGGCGATGTGCCACTGTTGCCCGCCACGCCTGTCAGCGAGCTTATCGCCTTTATAAAAAACGCCCCATGGCAAAAAGACGCAGAAGTTTTGCACGCCCCTGACGTCCTAGAGGAGTGGCTGGTGACCCGTCATGCGGCACTGCCTTTTTCACCCGAGGTTTTTGAGAGGCAGACACCTGTTTCTGTGGATGCTGCTGTGCCACAGCTTTGGCAGGCGGTTTATGAGAATAGTCACTTACAAAAAGAACGTCCGCCCGTGGTTAATTTGCCAAATCCGAAGACCGTTCATGCACTGGGCGAGGCGTTAAGCGGGGCTGTGTCTGTTTGTGGGACAAAGGATGCACCAGCGCTGCTGCCCACCCCCGCCCAAACAACCCTAGACCAACTCATCTCACAGGTTCAGCACCCTGCAGCAGCGTATCTAAAGGGCAATGTCCGCCTTGTGACGGTGGCAGAGGAGCATGCCCGTGATGAGCCTTTGGGGGTAGATGGCTTGATGAATTATCAGCTGCTGACGCGGGTGCTGGCGGGCGATGAGCAGGCGTTGTCTGTGTTATATGAAGATACGCTGCTGCCTGCGGGCAAGGCTCGGGATAAGATATTGTCTGAGACTTTACAGACAGTGACGGCATTAAAAGCGCTGTTGGCAGAGCGAGCAAGGTGGCTTGGGGTGAAAAGTGATGGCACGCCAAGTCCGCTTATGACGCAGCTGGTTAGCTTTGAGCTGTGCTTGAGCGAGATAAAAAAAACGCTGACTTTGAGTGCGTCATTGCCCATGATGGCAGAAAAGGTCTGGCTAAACGTCCATGTGTCTTCTTTGTCCGCTGAAAAAAAAGTGGCGGCGTTTTTGTCGCATTTATGCTGGCAGGTGGCACGAGACGACAGTACGGACAGCTTGCCTCATCATGGACGCAGCCTTTGGCAGTATCGTCTTGGTGATGAGACTAAAAAAGAGGTGGATTTTTTGGTGTTTGAACGCATTGAAAAATCCGTGGCAAAAACGCTGTTAAGCCAGTGGCTCATCTTCGGGCAAATCACAACCACGACGCCTGTGGTACTCACTCCAGAGGCGGCACTCATGTCTGTGCAGACGAACGGCGATGATAAAAAAGTCTACCAAAAGTGGCTAAGCACCTCTTCTTACGGTGATTATATCTCAAAAGGTAGTGCTTGCCACCCAAACTGGCAATTTATCTTGGGAGATACACCCCCAAAAACAGCCCTAGCCATGTACTTGCCGTGGGCAAGCGTGCTGTATCAGCCGCTTGAAACGTATGACATAACAGAAGTATTTTTGGCACACGCCAAAGACCATAAAAGCGAATAACCATGAATGATTTAGTAAAGCTTGAAGTTCCTGCGGCGGTGGCGTGTCCTTTATCGGGGGCATTTTTGATTGAGGCATCGGCAGGAACGGGAAAAACGTGGACGCTGACGGGGATTTTATTAAGACTGCTCATTGAAAAAGGCGTCCGCCCTGAAAGAATGCTTGCCACCACTTTTACTCGTGCGGCAGCTGCCGAGATGCAAGAAAGACTCTTTGAGCGTTTGATGGCGTTTTATGATGTCTGCCATTATCTAAAACTGCACGCAGAAACGCTGTATGGGCTTTGGCGTGAAGAACAGCTTGCTCATCTGCAAAACGCTGCCCATCAGCTAAAAGCCCTAGCCGACCCCATCAATGAGCAGTTAAGTCTGTGGCTTTTGGCGGGGTCGCCACGGCTTTTGGATAAGACGCTTTATAAGGTGCGGGTGCTGATTGCCACGGTGGATAAGCTGTTTATCGGTACGCTGGACAGTCTTGCCCAAAAGTGGCTAAGAGAGTTTAGTCATGAGATTGGCGAAGGACAAAAAAAGGACATTTTAACGGACGTCTCAGCTGAGGTGGCGGTCATTATTCATGATGAGCTTAGGGCGGCGCACATTAGCCTTGCCAAGAATAGCCCGAAGCTTTACGCCAAAGTTAGCACAGGTGAGCTGGCAAATGTCACGGCAGCGTCCCGTTGTATCAGCAATGCTCTGCAGTTTTATACCGCGCCCATTGATGAGCTGCCCTTGTTAGATGATGGGTATTTTTCGGTTTTGGAGGAGCAGCTTTTCGGGCTTTTGGGGGAGGATTGGTCGGTTTTTGAGCCGTATTTTTCAGCGGATTTTAGAAAATCTGTGGGCATGAACAGCAGGCTAAATCTGGTGAATCTTTTAAGCGAAATGCCCACGATACTACAGATGCTAAAAGAGGGCGGTGTCACGGCTTTTGAGGATTTAAGTGATAAAGCGTATAAACTGTTTAAGGAATTTTTAAACAAGGATTTGGCGGATTGTTTTAATAAAAATAGGGACGCTGAAAAAGCTCTTTGGCTGTCTTTGCCTTTGGAGCGTTTTGTTTTATTGGCACGGTTGTCTGAGGTGTATCATACGGCAGGCGAGGCGTATATTAGGTCTTTGATGGCACACATTGCCAAGGTGGTCAGGGAAAAACTGCCGCAGGCACTGGATAAAAAAGGCAAAACCAGCTTTTCTTTGACCATGCTTAGCTTGGAGCGGGCTTTGTCGGGGCGTCAAGGCGAGCTGTTGGCACGCCATATCCGCCATTTGTACCCTGTGGCACTCATTGATGAATCTCAAGACATCAACGGCGAGCAGGCGCGTCTTTTGAAAAAAATCTACCTAAGCGATGACGCCAAAAAAACACTGTTTTCTGAGACGGGTCGGGGGTTTTTGTTGTTCGTGGGCGACCCAAAGCAGGCGATTTACCGTTTCCGTGGCGGGGACGTTGCCAACTACAATGCCATGAAAGCCTCGGGGTTGGACACCCGTTTTAGTTTATCTGTGAACAGACGCTCCCAAAAATCTTTGATCACTGCGTTAAATGCGTGGTTTTGTGAAACAGATACGGCATTTAGCAGTTTGGGCGAGGGGATTTTTTATTATCCCATTCAAGCCGCCAAAGACAGCGAGCATTTGACATGGCAAGATACAGCGGTGCTGGGCGAGCGGTCTTTGTCGTTTTTAAGGCTAAAAAGCGACAGCCATGCAGACGAGCTAACCGCCGCCGCACAGCACATCAATCACCTACTAAAAACGCTGTACATCGAGGATAAAGCCACCCCTGAGGGCAAGCGACTGGTGACGCCTGCGGACGTTGCGGTTTTGGTTGCCGATAACAGCCAAGTGCTTGCCATGCAAGAAGCCTTGGCAAGATACGACATCCCAAGTGCCGCCGCAAATGGTACGGGCATCTATCAAAGCGAGGCGTGTCATGACATTTATGCGCTTTTATCGGCGGTGATTACCCCAAGTGCCGACAGGCTGGGGCGGCTTTTGACTTCCTTGTTTCGTTTTGATTTGGCGATGGCAAATGCTATTTTGGAGGACGATGAGCAGCGTGCGACATTGATGGCGTATCTAAAAAATCTGGCGACCTTATGGCAAAATGACAAAAGAAGCCAAGGCGTTTCCTTTATTCTTGGGGAGGCGTTTTTAAAGCCACCGTTTTTGATGACGTCTTTGTGGGCGTATTTGGCAGGTTTTGAGGATGGCTTGCGTTATTTGAGCGATGTATGGCAGCTGTTTGAATTATTGTCAGAAGAAAAAGGGCAGCCCAGTGAGATTTTGGCGTCTTTGTCCATAAAAATGGGGCAGGATTTCGAGACTAAGGTGCTACCTTTGCCTGCGACTTCAGCGGTGTCTGTGATGACCATGCATAAGTCGAAAGGGCTTGAGTTTCCCATCGTTTATGTGCTTGAGCTGGATAAAAATCGTGATTATTCCGATAAAAAATTGTTCGCTTATACTGAAAATCACCAAAGACGTCTTTCTGCCGTGGCACATCAAGGCAGTGATGTGGACTTTTTTATCAAGCTAGATAAAAAAGAAAGTCTGGACGAAAAAAAACGGGTGGCCTATGTGGCACTAACCCGAGCGGCGGAAAAAATGTTTGTGCTATTAAAGGACAGAGCCAAAGCTAGCCTAAAAAACCCAAGCTTGCTGGACGTATGGGGATTTATGCCCGATAAAAAAACCTATGCACTGCCTGAGCGTTTGGTGGGTCATGCCGATTGGCTTGAGTTTGAGGGTATGGCGGAGACTTTGATAACAACGCCTTATCAAGGCGATGGCAAGGAAAAGTACCGTGTTCACTACCGTCCTTGGCAGGAAATTTATCCTGTGGCGTCCTTTTATGGGCAGGCGAGAACCAGTTTTAGTGCCTTGGCAAGGCGGTTTAATGCTGCGGGGATTTTATGGAAAAAAGACGAATCTGTCTTTGAGTTTATGCCTGTGACGGACGAGACGCCAGAGTCTAAGACCATAGATGATGAAACCTTAAAAACCGATGATGATAAGGTGGAAACAGACAGTTTATCTTTGATGGATATCCGTTCAGGCTTTATGCGTGGTACGGTAGCGGGGACGTTTTTGCATGAGATTTTTGAGCAAGTAGACACAACAGCGGTCAAAAATAGCCCTGCTTTATTAAAAAAAGACATCGAAAAATTGGCGAAAAAGCATGCCCTCTTATTCGATGAAGTAACCTTGCAAGCCTTAACAGTATGGTTGTATGACGCCATGAAAACACCATTTTTGGCATCGGGTGTGTGTTTTTTGGATTTGGATACATCAAATAAGCACAGCGAGCTGTCGTTTATGCTAAGCCTAAAAAATCCGCTTGATTTAGAGCGTTTAAATGTGGTATTCGGGGCGTATAGCGGCAAGGATTTGCCGATATTTGAAACGCACTCAAAGGAGATTTTAGCATACTTAAAAGGCGAGATTGACCTTTTGTATGAGCATGACGGGCGTTATTATGTGGTTGATTTTAAATCGAATTTTATCACAGAAGACACGAAAGGCTACACCCAAGCTGCGATGGCGGAGGTGATGAATCACCACAATTACTGGCTACAAGCCGCCATTTATCAAGTGGCACTCCACCGCCTGTTAAAGCTGAGAATCCCTAATTATGCAGGCAATGAAAAAGCGTACCTAGGTGCGTGTGAGTATGTCTTTTTGCGAGGGGTTAAAGAGGGTGAAAAGACAGGGAGACTGGTATGGGACGTGCCTTTGGCGTTGGTTTTGGCACTAGATGAGCTGTTTGGTTGATGGACGGAGCGGTGTAAGCTGCCCAAATAAAAAAAGCCCTTGTGCGGGGCTTTTTTTGGCTTGCAAGGATTAAATCGGGTTAATTTACTCTTTGAATTAAAAAGGCAGGCAGGATTAGATTTTTCTAAACTTACTTTTACTTAAGTCTGATACCTTTTGTTCTGTTTTTTCAGAGTGCGGTCTGCTTTTTTGTTTGAAATTTCTTGAATTTTCTCTTTTAGCCCCTTCTCTTCGGGCTTTTAAAGGCTTTTTATGAATGCGTTCTTGTTTTTCACGCATTGCGGTATTTAGTCCCATTTGCTCACGAGGACGCAAGCCGACAAGGGTAATCAGTTCGTTAATGTCTCGTCTGTCCAATTCAATAAATCGCCCTGTTTTTAGGGTGCTGGGCAATTTAAACGAGCCATAGCGAGTGCGTAAAAGTCGGCTCACTTTTAGCCCTTGACTTTCAAACAAACGGCGAACTTCCCGCTTGCGACCTTCTTTTAAGGACACGCTGTACCATTGGTTTACACCTGTACCGCCTACCGCCTTGATGTCGTCAAAGCTCGCCATTCCATCTTCTAGCTCTACACCTGTGGTCAAAGTTTTGGCGATTTCGGGCGTTACTTCGCCCAGCACCCGCACGGCATATTCCCGTACAATCTCGCTAGACGGGTGCATTAGGCGGTGTGCCAGCTCACCATCGTTGGTGAACAGAAGTAGCCCAGACGAGTTGATGTCCAGTCGCCCAACCATTACCCAGCGGTCGTGTGTCATTTGGGGCAGGCGTTCAAAGACGGTCATCCGTCCTTCGGGGTCGCTCACCGAGCAAATCTCGCCTTCGGGTTTATAATAGGCGATGACACGGCGGCGTTTTTCTCGCTCTGCTTTAATCCGCACCACTCGCCCATCAATCCGCACTTCATCGGTCAAAAGCACACGGTCGCCCAGTTTGGCGGTGGTGTGGTTAATGGTGATTCGCCCCGCCTTGATGATTTCTTCCAGTCCACGGCGAGAGCCAAGCCCAAGACGAGCAAGGAGTTTTTGTAATTTTTCGCCTTGTGGTTTTTCTGCTTTTTCGCTAGAAGTGGGAAATTGGTCGTTCATAAAAAATTCCTGAAAATGGAAGGGCGTGTCAAGTATTGGTTTTGTAGGCAAAAATGAGATAAATCGCCAGCTTTTTTAGGCGACAACCGCAGACAATGTTAAGGTTGGCAACGACAAAAAGCAAGATTTAGTCATTTTTGGCACAAAGTTACCAAAAAAATCATCATTCAACCGCATTTAATACAACCAATGCTTGATATGCCCTTTTTCAACATTTCACAATGTGCTAAAATATAATTATACTTTATTTATTTAAAAAAAGATAGCCCAAATGCAAAATAAATTACCCGCCATTAACGGTCTTAGTCCGAGCAAATTTTATTTGCCAAATTTAAAAGAACTTAATTTTATTCCTAATACAGTATTTGAATTTTTATGTCTTAAATTTTCTAATATTAGTCAAGATGAATGGAAAAGTCGTTTTAATTATAAGTTGGTTTTTGTAGAAATCAATCATAAATTTATCCATTTAACTTTAACTGAT
>JAUNEE010000042.1 GCA_030525705.1 Moraxella sp. | reverse complement strand
TGCCTCTTTGACACGAGCCTTTGTGAAGGAAATTGGCAAAACGCCAAGTGAGTGGTTAAATAATGTAGCTTATGATGAAAAACAAAGCCAAAAATAGCCGCGTCAAAAACAATAACGCTAAAAACAGCAATGCCAATCGCGGGTATTGGCATTGTGTTGAGAGTAAGTTACATTGTGTAAGTAAGTTTTGGCGAATCTATTTGCCCTGCCAGTAGGCGTTCAATTTCGTTACGCATACGCGTGCTGTTAGGGTCAGAGCCAAATTGTAGGGCAAAGCCCGCAGGTCGTGTACCCACCTGCTTATTATTCACCCATACAATCTTACCATTTAACGGAAAACGTTCTGGCATCCCCGGTAGAGTGAAAGCAACGAACACATCTTCACCGAGCATATGGGAGCGTGCACTCGGCACAAAAATCCCGCCATAGTTCACAAAAGGCAGATAGCTATTATAAAGCGTTGCGACATCGGGAATGTTGCAGGTGATGATACCACCACCGCCACGAACAGGCATTGCCATGGCTTATCCTCAATAAAAAATAAATTAAATTTTAACAGCCAAGCTGATTTTTGACAAGCCCAAAGCGACAAACAAACGATTTTTTCTCTTATTTTTAAGCAATTAGCCAATTTTTTACATTATGTTACAATGATACTATTTTTTATCGCATCTTTTCCCTAAAAATCCGCAATAATACTTTGCAAAAAATAAAAAACTGCCTTAAGATATTCATTTTTATCCATTTTATCTCTTATTCATTTTTCTTATCTTTTGGAAAAGTTACACCATGTCCGCCACCCTGCCGACCACAAAAAAAGGCTATTTTAGCCAAGCTGCTATTTTTATGCTCTTTTTGGGCTTTTCGGCAGGTGTGCCGATTTTGCTAATCTTCTCCAGTCTTGGGCTTTGGTTAAGAGAGGCGGGCATTGACCGTGCGACTGTCACCATGTTTGGTTGGGCAGGGCTTGGTTATTCATTCAAATTTATTTGGGCACCGCTCATTGACAGCCTACCCGTGCCTGCGTTAAGTGCATGGCTTGGTAGACGACGAGCATGGCTTTTGATTGCACAGCTTGGGGTGATTTTTGCTATTTGCTTGATGGCGTTCACCAACCCTGCAAATGAACCTCTTCTTTCTTTTATGGCATTTGGGGCGGTGCTTTTGGGTTTTTCTTCTGCCACCCAAGACATCGTCATTGATGCGTATCGTATCGAGTCTGCCAGCACAGATATGCAGCCTGTGCTATCCGCCATGTACACCTCGGGTTATCGTCTTGGCATGATTGTTGCGGGGGCGGGGGCGTTGTATTTGGCGGAATTTTTTGGCTCAACCATGGAAAGCTACGCCTACAGTGCATGGAAAAATACCTATCTTATCATGGCAGGCGTGATGGGCGTAGGACTTGTAACTACGCTAACCATGCCTGAAATCGGCATAAAAACAGACGAAACAGGCGAAAACCTACGCCAAAAAAATACCCATTTAATGAAACTCTATGCCCTCATCGCCCTTGTGCCAACAGGGATTTTTGGTGTTTGGTATCTTATTAATAAACTATTCACCGACTTATTTAATATCACCTCCTTTGCCATTCCAAGTGTCATTTCCACAGGGGCGGTTTGGTATATGGGAATAATGGCGTTGGGATTGCCTGTGGCGATTTTATTTTTATTGACACGCCAACCAAAAATCACACACCTAGACATCACCCACACAAAAGAAACAGGCAATAAAAACTACCTGCCACTTGTTGGTACTTTTATACTTAGTGTTATCGGTCTGATTTTAGCATTTAAAGCTGTAGGCGGTGTATTACCTGAGAGTGACAGCCCTGCGGGCGGATTTGTCTTAGAAGGCATTCGCTTGATGATTGCGGTGACGGCGGCAGGCGTTGTCGCAACCACATTAACCAAAATTGGCTTTGTAAAAAAAGAAGTGGTCATGGCAACTTGGGTGACGCCCATTTTGGATTTTTTTCAGCGTTATGGCAAAAAAGCAGCGCTGCTTTTGGCACTCATCGGATTGTATCGTGTTTCAGACATTGTTGCTGGCGTGATTAGCAACATCTTTTATCAAGACATGGGCTTCTCAAAAACTGACATCGCCAATGCCGTAAAGCTGGTCGGGGTGATTATGACCATCGGCGGTGGATTTTTGGGCGGATTTTTGGCACTTAGAATGCCCATCATGCGTGCGATGATGGTCGGAGCGATTTTGGCGTGTGCCACCAACCTCCTATTTATCTTACTCACACAGCACCAAGGCGAGCTTGGATTTTTATATTTGGCGGTGATTTTGGATAATTTGGCAGCGGGCTTTGCATCTGCGGTCTTCATCGCCTTTTTGTCTGCTTTGACTTCCATTCGTTTTACAGCGGTGCAATATGCCCTATTTTCGTCTTTGATGACGTTATTTCCCAAGGTTTTAGGCGGCTATTCAGGCTCGATTGTCGAAGCGTATAATTACCCAATCTTCTTTACTTTAACCTTCGCCATCGGTTTGCCGATTTTATATTTGATTTATTTGGCGGATAAGCACATTGATTTGAGCGACAAAGCCGTGGAATTTAAAGACTGATGGCACACACCCCCACCCTAAAACAGCTACTCCAAGACGCCAAGGCTGACCCTGCCGTGCCGTTTTTTTGGGCAAAAGCGTATCTTGGTTTTGTACTGGGGCAACCTGCCAGCTTTTTTATCACCCACGATGATTACACCCCTGATGAAGCAACGCTTGCACGCTATCAAGATGGGCTTAAAAAAATGGCAAATGGCACGCCACTTGCGTATCTGACGGGTGTTCAGGGTTTTTGGCGGCATGAGTTTTTAGTCAATGAACACACACTCATTCCCCGACCCGACAGTGAACTTTTGGTGGAAACGGTGCTTGATTTGATAAAACAAGCCCCAAAAAAAGCCGAAGCTTGGCGGATTTTAGACCTAGGCACAGGCTCTGGCTGTCTTGCTATTAGTCTTGATTTGTCCTTAAATGATGCTGGCATAAAAAAAGAGGTCATCGCCATTGACCGCTCTGAGCAGGCGTTGGCAGTCGCCAAAGAAAATAACGCCCGCCTCGGGGCTGATGTGTCCCTTTTTTTAAGCGACTGGCTGTCGAATGTTTCGGGCAGTTTTGATATTATCCTGTCAAATCCGCCCTACATCAAAGACAACGACCCACATTTATCCGCCCTAAATGCAGAACCGCTGACTGCCTTGGTGGCTTATGATGACGGCTTGGGTGATATAAAAACCATCATAAAACACGCTTCCGCCCACTTAAAAACAGATGCTTATCTTATCTTTGAGCATGGCTACGACCAAGGTGAAGCGGTAAGAACACTCCTAAAAAATGCAGGCTTCACCGATGTTCTTAGTAAAAAAGACTACGGCAATAACGAACGCACCACGCTTGGGCGATGGGCATAACCATTTAAGAAAAAACGCATGAAATTTAAAACCACACCTTTAAAGCTGGGCAAAACCGCCCTGACCACCGCCAAACGCCTTAAAAAAACCGCCAGTATCGCAGGACTGTCCGCACTTAGAGTTGCAAAAGGCGAAAAGGCGGACGCATGGCTACTAAAAGAAAGCTTTGAACAGCTTGGCACAACTTATATCAAACTTGGGCAATTCATCGCCAGCACGCCCTCCCTTTTCCCAAAAGAATATGTCACCGCTTTCGCCGACTGCTTGGATAATACCACGCCTGTGCGTTTTGAGGTGATTAAAAGCGTCCTAGAAGAAGAGCTTGCCGTCATGGGTGGTACACAGGCGGTGTTTTCTTTTATCGACCCTACACCCTTGGCGTCCGCCAGTATCGCCCAAGTCCACAAAGCGGTCTTAACCACAGGCGAAACCGTCGCCCTAAAAATCCAAAAACCCGAGGTCGGTACCATCATTCATACCGATTTAGGGGTACTGCACAGCACCTTTTGGGCGATGGAAAAAGTTCTGCCTTCATTTAAAATGACCAATCTTGCCCCGATTGTCGAAGAAATCAAAGCCCGCATGATGGCAGAAACAGACTTCGTCCAAGAAAGCCAGCACTTAAAAAACTTTCAGGCATTCTTAGAAAAAACGAGCAATCACCAAGTGACCGCCCCCAAGGTCTATGACGCACTTACCACCAAGCGACTGTTAACCATGGAATTTTTTGATGGGGTGTCTTTGGCGTCAGAAGACGCATTGTCCGCCATCTTAAATAATCCGCACACAAACCCAAATGACGTCATGAGTACGGTATTAGACACGTGGTTTTTATCTCTACTCATGACAGGGGAATTTCATGCCGACTTACACGCAGGCAATCTTCTTTTGTTAAAAGATGGACGTGTGGGCTTTTTAGATTTTGGCTTGGTTGGGCAGATTGACCCCAACAGCTTAAAAGCCTGCCTGCTCCTCACCCAAGCCATGAGCCAAAACGACTTTTTAATGATGGCAAATGCGATGATTGACATCGGCATGACCAAAGATAGACAGCACATTGACCCTGTGGTGCTTGCCGAAGACCTAAAGTCGCTGCTTAGCATTGGCTCGCCCATAAAAGACAGATTAAACCAAAATAGCCCAAAAGACGCCAAAGCCCACGCCCAAAATCACGCCAAAGAATTTAACATCTTGATGGCGCAGATGGCAAGTATCGGCAAAAAACACGGCATTCATTTTCCCAGAGATTTCGCCCTTTTGACCAAACAGCTCCTATATTTTGACCGTTTTATGGTAACACTCGCCCCTGAAATGGATATGTTTTCAGGCTCACGCTTGCAACTTTTGCAGTCCTAAGGGCTGCTTTTTTATGCCAGCAACAAACGTTAGTTTCCTGCAATACTTTTATTTTTCTAGAAAATATCTAGGATTTTATTTTAAAAAAATAAAACATAATCTAAAAGCGCCTGTAAGCATTTTGTGGTTTAATAAGCATCACTTAGCCAAGCACGCTTTAAACCGCTCTTTCATGCTAAGTTTTATCCATCAACCAATAGGAAATATTATGTCCATCACAAAAACCCTTATCACCGCCGTTGTTACAGCCAGCCTTTGCCTGCCTGCCTTTGCCGCACCCCAAAACAGCATCCAAAGTCAAGCCAAACCCACCCAAAGTCAACAAGCCGAACAAAAAAAGCCTGCTCAAACACAGCAAGTAAAAAAAGCCCCTAAAAAAGCCGCACCCAAAAAAGCGACCCCCAAAGCCTCCGAAAGAACCACAAAGCCTGCACGCACAAGTGCCACTCGTTCATAATCCCATAAAAAAAACGGCTTATCACAAGCCGTTTTTTCATGTTATTCTGCTGCTTCTGCCGCTGCCTGTGCTGCTTCAACCGCCGTCTCTATCCCATCTCCCTCTAAGGATGCCACAGCAGACGCTTCATCTTCCAGACTCACCCCAAGACTTAAAGTCAAATAATACAAAAACGACTTTAAATACACGCTGTCACTGTCTTGTAGGTTATTTAATAAAGTGCTACTGTAATCTAAAAGATTGACCGTGTTTTGGGCATTCGGCACAGCATGAGCCTTCGGCAAACGGTCAAACTCACCGCTCCAAGAGGGCAAAAGTCTGGTAAAGCTCACCAGCTCCACAGGCTCTGCAGATAAAAAATACGCTTTCTTATAACTACTACTATGTAACCAAAGCAGATGCCCTGCCCTATCCAACCCATAGTACATCGTACGAAGTGACGCAGCAGCGTCCATAGGCTCCGCCTCAGTCTCTGACTCTGAAGCATTCATCACAGACACGCCATTTTTTTGGTCATCTGCACTGTCCGTTTCAAATGCCTTTTCAAGCGTCTCTTTAGATGTTTCTTCGGGTGTCTCTTCAGCCAGTGACGCATACTCTGCCTTCAAGACATTTTCCTTGGTGGCTGCCATCATCTCATCTGCTGCTACAGCCGTCTTTAAGGTCTCAGACAGATAACGGAAGAAAGCCTGCATGACCGCCTTACTATCAAATTTCGTCTCACCCGTACTACTCACATCAGGCTGCTCTAGCAGCACGGGATAACGCTCCGTCATGGTTTTATAAAACGCCTCTAAAGCTTGACGCCGATTTTCTTGATAAACGTCATTTGGCACGCTCATTTTTATGATACGCTGTGATGAACGCAAAGTTGCCTCACTGCTTTTTTTGGCACGCTCATTATGCAGCTCTGCCAAGACCTCATCTGCCGTCACATAAGAAAAATACTCAGCAGGCACGCCATGAAAGATGGATTTTTGTGTATCGGCATATGCCAAAAACAGCGTTTTATTAAACTCTTCTGGTAAGCTACCATCATTTAAAGGCAACATCAGCCATTTGTTATGCCATTTGTCGCCCAGTTTTTTATCCAACCAAGTCGCATTACTAAATGCCAAATTATCCGCCCATAAGTAGAGCTTGCCTGCTTTTAAATCGACATAAATCGGCTGATTAACCATCACGCTCGTCCGACCAAAGGCATAATCAATCTGTGGCAACGCCGTCAGCACCCCCGCCAGCGGACGATAACTGCCCGTCATGGTGGCAGCGGTTGGGTCTAAAAGATACGCCTGCGTCAGCCGAGCCTGCCTAACATCATCAATGGTAGTACGTGCAGGTGCAGACAATACATCAACGGACCGATGTGACGCCTCGCACGCCAGATAATCACTCTTTAATGCCTCACGCTCATCGATATAATCGTCCGCACTAATATCCAGTCCTGCAGCCTTAGCTTTTTTCGCCAATGCCACATAAGCAGCATCATGCTGAGTACTGCAGTAGTCATAGCTATTTTGGTCGGCAACTTGGGCGTTTTCTTGAGTGCTTGTCAAATGCGTAGACGCATAAAGCTCAGTTTTATAAGAAAAACTGCGTCTTAATAAGCCCTGTAAGCTTTGTGTCACCGCTTGTTTGGCAGATTCAGAAGCGTTGGAGGTAGAGGTCTGCACCGCCGCAGTCGGCACGGTTACTTGGGTGTGTGCTGGCAAGCTTTGGCAGCCCACCAAAAGCACACTTAGCACACTTGCCCATAATGCATTTTTTATAAAACCCTGCGGTCTCTTGGGTTGTTTTGGGTGTTTAATATAATATGTCATTGTTTTTCCTAATTTTATTCTGTGATTTATGGGGCTGTTTCTGACTCTGTGACGCCAGAGACGGTCTCGACATGGTTGCCGAACTCCTCATTTGCTTTTTCTTCTGCCAAGCTACGTTCTGTCTCATTATAGGCATAACGAGCATAACGGGCGTCACGCTCAAGCCGTCTGTCCTCACGCACATCTTGAAGCCATGCATTGCCATCAAACGCCGCTTCAGAAAAATTCAGAGTTTGTGCCAAGGGGTGGGATAAAAAATCCTGCTGTCGGTAACTGGTGGTGACAAGGGTCTGCGTACGACTGTTTTGCATACGATTATCGACATCGGCACGCACTCTTTGACCAACAAGCGTCCCTTTGCTATCAAAATAATAATAACTCACCTGTGACAGCCCAAGCGGTGACAGCCCAAACACAAGGCTCATCGCACCGCCCATATCGCCTGACATATAGCCCTTATCCAATAACGCCCATTTTCTAATCGCCTCTTTAATGGCACTGGCGCGCTCTTGGCGTTTTTTAAAGGCAAGCTCTTCTGCCACACCAAGCGTCTCTTCGGGCTTTAGGTCATAAAGATGTGGGTTATCATCGACATAAGCGGACAAATCACGCACCAGCTGCTTTGAAACCAAAGACAGCACCTCGCCTGCCACATTCGGGCTAAGCTGCAGACGCACTGCCGTGCTTGCCCCCACACTTTTTGCAAAGGCGTCATCGCTCACTGAGTGATATGTGAACAGCAAAGGATTTAGCTCTGCCATGGCTCGTCCGTAGCCTGTTTGGACGGATTGATAAATAAGTTTGGTCGGGATAATGCCAGACAGCTCAGCAGGCAGCTTAAACTGCGTCATACCCACCTGCCCCCCGAATTCTTCTGGCAGAGGCGTCTGCTTCGGAGAAAAAAACGCCCCCACGGGTAATAGCATGGACAAATCCGCCGTCACCTCCCCCTTGCCAAAGTCCGCCAAAAACGGTACGCGATAAGACTGCTTGGCAGTCGGTGACTCGAAGTCAAACGCCATCACTGCAGTCATCTTTGCCTCGGTTGGATGGTGATGGCTAATAAAACGAATGACGCTATTGTCATATTCATACACGTTTTTCGCCCGCATTTGCTCGGGGGTGCGTTTGACCATATCTAGCACTTCGGACGCCATCGCTCCATAAATACCACTCACCCCCCGAAGTCTTGGCGTTTCTGGCTCGTCCTTGTCTTCCTTAGCAAGCTCGCTTTCTTTCATCTTAAAATAACGCTCCAGCCCTGATGTCCAGCGGCTTTCATCGTCCCTTTTGGCATACAGCGTCTCTTCTTCATCAGCCACAAGCTTAACGTGCAGCTCATAGCGACTTTGTGCCTCTGCCATGCTGGTCGGGGCATCATTAGAACGCAAGACATCATTGCCCGTCTCACTGTTACGGTATACCTGCCCCAAAGCGTCATCTAAACAGCTAAAATAGCGATAAAAATTCTCTTCGAACGCCTTAGGGTCGGTGGCATAGGTCTGCCCATTCGCCACGAAGCTTTTTGTGCGTTCATGGGCGTTCACCGCACACAGCCGTGTATGACGAATCATTTCAAGCCGAGTTTTGCTAAAATCCCCCAAATAATACCCAGGGTCACTTTTATACCCCGCCTCAAACGCCGCATGGCACAAAGCATAATTCCCGTACACGCTGTCATAAGCATCATAATCCGCCCCCTCATAACGGGTGATATGACGCCCCCGCGCTAAGGCTTGGGTCAGGTTTTCCCGATAATGACTGGCACAGCCTTGCACCCAGTGAATGTCCAGCACCTGATAACCCACAGAGTCTTTTAACAGCTCATCAGCACGCTCATTTAGCTTGGTCACACAACCATCGAAACGCTGCAAATCCGACTGAAAATCCCCATCATTGACCGTGACCGCAGGATTTTTTTTCACCAAGCCATCTGCCGCATAAGACAGCGCTTGCACGCATGCACTGTATTCCTCCGCCAAATCATGCACCTTGACATCACGCTCTTGCATGACACTATCAAGCCCCTCCAGGCGGTTCAAATGATAATCCGCCATCGGGGTTGTGCCGTCCATCTCATCATAATACCGCAGATATGGCAATTCCTCACCATTTTCTAGATAATCACTGTTATGCCGAAAGACAGAACTGTCCTCCTCATACTCATCACTTGATGTATCCTGCATTTTTATCAACGTCACCGCAAGTGGATCAGCACCTGCATTTAGGCTGTCCTCTGCCAACATGGGAACTTCTTGATAATACACCGAAGACACCGCTGTCCGTTCTTTTTTTAGATGGGCATTTAACGCTGCCACCAGTTTTTGTTGCGGGCTGGCTTCTTGGGCGGAAAATGCCTGAAACATCTGCCCCGCCTTGGGAGTGTCACCAGATAATGCGGGGGCGGTGCTCTGGCAAGCACTTAAAATCGCCGCCGACAACATCAACACTCCCGCCTTTAAGGGCGTGCGAATCTTCAAAGAATCAAAAGGGAGCAACATAAAAAATCCTTGCTTTTGTTAACCTAACTATCTAAAAACATTATAACAATTTACACCCAATAAACAATAGTGCTTTTAGCATTTCTTAAATTTTTCACAAAAAAACCGTCAACGCATAACGCTGACGGTCATAAGAAACAAGGTGAGTAACATGCACAGATTATGATGATTTATCCAAAAAATACTCCGTCAAAACCTCCAAGCACCGCCACACTTTAGCAGGCTGTTGGTCTTTACTCAGTGTTTTTGCGTATAGCACTAAAATAGGCAAATCATACTCAGGCAAAATCTGCACCAGTTCACCTTTTCCCAAAGCGATTTTCGCATCTAACGCATTCGCTTTTACGATGCCATAACTCTCTTTTGCCATAGACAGAGCAAGGGCTGCGTCATTCGTGGCGAAGCGTGGATTTAGCTTAACGCTTTTTGAGCCACCAAAATCCAAAAACCCATTGTCCTCGCCCACAGCGATGTAGCTATGACTTGCCAGACCCTCAAAGCTTGGCACGCCTGCACCTTTTAGATACTCAGGTGACGCCAAAAGCAGCTGCTTCACCTTTGCCAAAGGGACGCCCATCTCCTGATTTGGCACAGAAAAGTTAATCGACAAATCCACCCGCTCATCAATCATATCAACGGTATCATTCCCCGTAAAAAGCTTTAAAGACAAATCCGTATGCTTGTGCAGCCATACGGACAAAGCGGGTAAGACATGCTCTGACGCCAGTTTTGGTGTGGTGGCAATACGCAAGCTCCCCAAAAGTTCGTCACGAAACTGGCTGACATTATCCTTTGCTTCTTCGGCAGCACGCACCATACTTTTTGCAGATTCATAAAGGCTCGCCCCTGCCTCAGTCAAAGACAGCTTGCGTGTAGAGCGATGCAAAAGCGTCACCCCCAAATCCATCTCCAACGCCCGAATCTGCTGACTAACCGCACTGGTGGTAATCCCCAGCTCCTTGCCCGCTCCACTAAACGAACCATGATGAACGACGCTAGCAAACACCGCCATCGCTCGTAAATTTTCTAGCATATAATCACCTTTATTTATTTACAACAGCCCCCCCCCCCCGCATTCTGCGGTGGGTGGAAAGATTAGAGACTTAAATATTTACTGGTGTATTTTAGCTTTTGCTTAAAAATCGAGCACCTTTTATAAGTTTTTAATAAATATTCATAAAGAAAATTTAAAAATTAATTTAAAATTTTTTACAAAACCTTATAAAAACTCATAAGGAAAGCACGCAAAATATCTGGCATAATACCAAACTATATAAACAAAACAAATCCACCCCACCAAACATCCATTGCACTATTTTTACAATATGACTTGTATCCTCCCATTAGTCTTGCTTAATTTGAATATAAAAAAAGAAATACTATAACAAATTTATGCAGTCGACAAAATCACAATCCAAAGTACATACAAATAAAAACTGTTTTAAATGGGCTTATTTGTATATACATATGAATAATGGTTGAATTTTCATACCAATACCCACATCCAAGTATTTCTCAATAAAAGAATGTCTAGGTAAATTCAGCTTTTTCATCACAGCTTCACAGAACTGTATAAAAAACTACAAAATATTTACTCTATCAGCCCAACGACCCTATTTAGCCTAGCCCCAAAAGAGCAGATAAACCACCACATATTTTGCTAAATCAAATCGCCACCAAAGGCATATTTTAGATACCAAACACACATCCAAAAACTGTCACTTTATGCAACTCTTCAATCAAGTTACTTCACCGAAAAGCTTTTGCCAAGAGATTGCATTTTAAGTAACAGGCTGCCTATTATAAAAATACTTAAAAAAAAGTGCAATAACTATATTGAAAAAATATATATTTTTTTATAAAGTATTTAATACAACTAAACCTGCCACTTTGTTACAGACCCCGTCCAAGAACAACATCACCCTCCCAACAAGACAAACACTGTACACAAGCCTTTGACTCGAAAACACACACCCACACTGTTAATATTATTTAAATTATTTATTTATTTTATTACCTAATTTCTTAAAAAAAGACCGCCAAAAAGCGATCTTTTTCTTTAACATCGATATTTTATTTTTTCACTTGGATACATTGACAAAACAAAGTCTCCGTACAGTCAAGCATTATTATAATTTTTAAATTATATATATTGATTAAATTAATCCATCAAGCCCCCGTGCCAAATCCTTGATAATATCCTCCACATTTTCAAGTCCAACTGATAAACGAATTAAGCCATCATTCACGCCTGCCTCTACCCTTTGCTCTGGCGTCATTCTAAAATGGGTGGTGGTCGCAGGGTGGGTGATGGTGGTTTTGGCATCGCCTAAGTTATTGGTAATGCTAATCATAC
>JAUNEE010000041.1 GCA_030525705.1 Moraxella sp. | reverse complement strand
GCTTAAAGTGCTTAGAAAATGGTGTGGGATTTAGGCTTATCTACTACAGCCCCAAAATGATTTTAGGGGTATAAATTTGAATATAGAAACTACGGGCTTGCCGAAGCTTATGTGATTAAAAGGCTAAGAGAGTCGATTTGATTAACTATTGTAAGGTTACGGAGTTGACTGATTATCAATGAGCGAATTGTGATTTTAAGTGCATTGGGGTTGGGTAAGTTGTGACTTGCATGTTTAAAAGGGCTGGTTTTAAAACAGATTTTGGCGGGTTCATGAGATAAAATGACTTTTTGGGATGCTGAGTGGCATTTTGGGCATAAAAAAGCACGGCGTTTGCCGTGCTTTTTTATGGGATTAAGCAGCGTCAAAACGTTTTTGAGCTTCGTCCCAGTTGACCACATTCCAAAACGCCTTAATGTAGTCTGGGCGTTTGTTTTGGTATTTTAGGTAGTAGGCGTGCTCCCATACATCAAGACCGATGATTGGTGTGCCTTCGCAGCCCGCTACTGTTTTGCCCATTAAGGGGCTGTCTTGGTTGGCGGTAGATACGACCGCAAGTTTGTCGCCTTGTTTGACTAGCCATGCCCAGCCAGAACCGAAACGGGTGGCAGCGGCTTTTTCGAATTGTTCTTGGAAAGCCTCTACTGAGCCGAAGTCACGTACAATGGCATCTTTTAGTGAGCCGCCCAGTGTGGTGCCAGTTTTTAGAATGGTCCAAAATAGGCTGTGGTTGCTATGACCGCCTGCGTTGTTGCGTAGGGCGGTTTGCTTGTCGGCAGGTAGTTTGTCAAGGTTGGCAATCAATTCATTCACGTCTTTGTCTGCCCACTCAGTGCCCTCTAGGGCGGCGTTGGCGTTATTGACATAGGCTTGATGGTGCTTGGAGTGGTGAATTTCCATGGTTTCTTTATCAAAATGTGGCTCTAATGCGTCATAGGCGTAGCCAAGTTCTGGTAGGGTAAATGCCATAATAATTCCTTAATAAAAATATGGAGAAAGTAACCACAAATCAATGATTTGTCCCATCACTATAAAGTCAAACTGGGCAAATTTCAAGGGCTATTTTTTTATTTTACAAAAAAGAAAAATTATAAATAATTATCATTATCAATTAAAATTTAAATAACACGCCAAAATTACCACCATCGCCATATATCGCCCTACCCACGCATTGTGTTTAAATGCTTTAAAACAATTAAGTCGTTCACGGGTTTTAATTAGGCGGTATTGATAATTCATCATCAATATTAAAGGCAAAAAACAAGTAGACAAATAAACTTTTAAAAAATCATTTAATAAAAACATCATTATCGCCAAAAATAGCCCTTGCAATGCCATAATAAAGTGTACATCATTTTTGCCAAATAGTTTTTCAAATAAAATCGCCGTAGATTTTACCCCAATCTTAATATCATCGTCTTTATCACACATTGCATATTGGGTATCATACGCCACCGTCCAGCACATATAGGCAACAAAGGTTAGCCAGCCTGTTATACCAACTTCGCCAAAACCCATGCTATGTTGCCCCATTTCGCTATTGACCGCCACAAATGCCATTGGTACGCTAAAGCCAAATGCCGCCGCCAATACCACTTGTGGCAAATGCGTATAGCGTTTCATAAACGGATAAATAAAGGCAAGCATTAAAGCAATCAGCGACCAATAAAAAACTTGTATCGGTAAAAATAATAACAGACACGCCGACAATAATGCCAAACCGACAAAAGTTAAAACAGCCGTTTTGGCTTTTAGCCTTCCATCTGCCAATGGGCGACCTTTGGTTCTTTTAACCCGTCGATCTACTTTTCTGTCGGCAAAATCGTTAATCGCACAGCCAGCCGACCGCATTAAAAACGCCCCCAAAGCAAATATAATAATCAATTTTAAACTGGGCAATTTGCCATATTCGGCACTTGCCAAAAATAATGCCCATAAAGTTGGGTATAATAACAATTCTGTCCCCACAGGTTTATCAAGGCGAATCAGTTCACACCAAGCAATAAACTTTTCTTTGGCGGTCATTGGGGTATGAGTTAAATGATTTTTCATAATGGTTAATTATTATTTTCTTTATTTGCCAATTCATAGATTTCTACTGCTTCCATTAAACTCAAATGGCGAAATTCTTGGCGAATGGCTTTAATGGATTTTACTTTGGGTAAGTGTAATTGCGTTTTGGCAAATGCCACAAAATCAGCGATATGTTCTGGTTTATATTTTTCAAGCGGATTATCAATCGTCTCAAACATTGACTTAAATAACCAAATCAAATAAACACCAACAACAATAACTACCATGCAAATTAAAATAATTTCCATCATTAGTTATTCTCCATATATACATCAAACCTTATTACTTCATTATTAACACTTTGAATGGGTAATTTACCTGCAAAATTGGGGGCGGATAAGGGGCGTTTAATGATAAGTTTATCGCAGTTTGCCATTGCTGTTTCAAATAAGACAATTTCATCATTAAAACTTGGCGGATTGATAAATTGGTGCAAGACTTGCATATTTTTATTGACCGCTCCTTTATAACTGTCATTAGGAAACATTGGGTCAAAATAAATCAAATCGTGTTTTAGCATTTGTTTGATAATCTCATTACTATCGCCAAAGACAATTGTTATTCTTGCCATTAGTTTTTGCCAATTTGGGTTTTGGCTCATTTTTTGTTGTTCAAAAATAAGCATTAAAAATAAAATGGGATTTTGTTCAATTAAATTAACACTTGCCCCCGTGCTTGCCAAAATCAAACCGTCTTGCCCAAACCCTGCCGTGCCATCAATCACACTCATTTCTTTATTTAATTTGCACGCCTTTAAAATTAGCTCATTATTTTTGCCTGCACTGACGATGCGTTTTTGTAGGCTTTGCCAATTTAAAGAAGATTTAATGACGTCTTGTTCTGTGACCATTGCCAAAATTAGGCTGTCTTTTTCAAAAAATAAAAAAGGCGTATTGTGGTTTCTTTGGGTGTGTAATGTGCTAAGTCTTTTTAAATTTTTATTACTAAAATCATCGGTGATGATGATAGAAAAATCCAAATTTAATGGGTATTTTTCTATCATTTCTTGCAAGGGCTGAATGTCCAAGCCATTTTTTAATAATAAAATTGCTTCCAAAATTTATCCTTCGATTTGATAACCAAATAAGAAATACGCTGCTAAAACCAAAACCCCTGTAGCAATTCTCAGCCAAGCGAAAATCATAAAGTCTTTTTTACTCACCCATGCCACCATAAAACGAATGCAAAGTAAAGCCACAACAAATGAAGCTAATACCCCAACACCTAATACCGACCAATCTTGCCCTGTTTGTAGTGCATCTTTGTGCTTTATTAGACCAAGTAATGCCGCTCCCACAATGACAGGAATGCCTAAGAAAAATGAAAATTCAGTCGCCGCTGTGCGTGAGGTGCCAAATAATAATGCACCGATAATGGTAGAGCCGCTTCTGCTTGTCCCTGGGATTAGGGCAAGGCATTGGCATAGACCGATTTTAAAAGCGGTTTTAAAATCTATTTGTTCTGCGGTTTGGGCGATAATGAGGCGTTTGGTTTTTTCGGCATAAATAATAAGTACCGCCCCGATAATGAGCATAATTGCGACCACTACAGGGTGAAATAGCTTTTCGGTAATAAAATCCGCCAATGTAAATCCTAATACCATAACAGGAATGGTGGCAATGATTAACGATATGCCAAGTTGTCTGGGTTTTTCTAATCCTTGTGCTTTGCCAGTTATAAGCCCCAGAAAGGCATTCCAAAGTCTGCCCCAATAATCATAGACCACCGCCAAGATTGCGCCCAGTTGAATGACAACAATAAATAAATCTTGTTTTTCTTTTTCCCAAAAGTTCATTAAATCGGCGGACAAAATTAAATAGCCCGTACTAGAAATGGGCAAAAACTCGGTAATGCCCTCGACAATGCCCATAATAATGGCTTTGATAAATAACAAAATGTCCATAGAGACCTACTGGATAAAAAGCTTTATTGTACTGTATTTGACTTAAATAAAGCTTAAGAAATTATTGGGGTGAATGCTCGCTTGCGTGACGCTTAGCGATGTCGTCAATGGTAACTGCTGGCGTGGTTTTGGCGATGGATTTGGGTAAAATATGCACAGGTAAAGTTAGTCCTTCGCCGAATTTGTCAGCGATGACATAATCAAAGCGGTACTCAGCAACTTCATCTGTGGTGTAGATGATGAGCGTGGCATCTTTGCCGTCTGTCATGCCGTGTCCTAGATAATGCCCTTGGATTTGGTCGAGGATTTTATTTAAGGCTTCAGGGCTTGCCATGGATAGCACCATGCTGTGCTGAGCGTCTTTTGGGCTAATGTTATAGGCGTTGGCGTAGTTTTTTACCGCTAGGCTGTCCTCAGCCAAAGGATAGGGGTAATCGGCTTTATCAATGGGGGTGACGCCTGTATTTAAGAGGCTTGGGTCAAGGTGGATTTTATTGTCAACGCCACGTTTTTGGGCTGTGTCGGTCTGCTCGTCCAAAGGGGGTGGGGCAGCTTCTTTTGAGAGAGTGGCGGCAGGGGTGGCTTGCTCGGTTGTGGGGCTTGGGCTGTTTTGTTGGCAGGCGGTTAGGCTAAGCACAGTGACA
Organism: Moraxella sp.; assembly: GCA_030525705.1. Taxonomy (GTDB): domain Bacteria; phylum Pseudomonadota; class Gammaproteobacteria; order Pseudomonadales; family Moraxellaceae; genus Moraxella. The sequence continues at coordinate 7,364 of JAUNEE010000041.1, read as the reverse complement.
AGACACAGGAGGTATTGGTTTTTAAGCATGGCGTGATGAGTATTTGGTAAAAAGATGGGTGAATTTTAACAAAAAACCGTCAATTTGTACAAATAAATGCATTTTTTTGATGAAGTGGCTTTTTTTATCTTAAAAACCGTCTAAAATAAAGCATTTTACAATGGATGTGGTCTTTTATGCAGTCAGTGTCTCATCGTACGCTTGGCGTTGGCGTGTTTTTGGCGTTGTTGTCGAATCTTCTGTTTGCGTCTTTTTATCCTTATAGTGGTTGGCTTGCCCCCTTGTCAGGCACGGACGTGTTCGTGTGGCGGGTGGTTTTGATGTGTGCGGTGATTTTTTTGTATCTGTTGTTGTCGGGGCAGTGGTCTGTCATTTTGGCGGATTTAAGAAGTTATGCTAAGAAAAAACAGCTTATTTGGCTTGTAGCACCCACGCCGATTATGCTGTCTCAAATGTGGCTTTTTATGTGGGCACCTTTAAATGGTGAGGGCGTGGCAGTGGCGATGGGTTATTTTTTATTGCCGCTGGTGCTGGTGTTGGTGGGCTGTTGGCTCGGGGAACAGCTGGCGGGCTTACAGAAACTGGCGGTGCTTTTGGCGGGCATTGGCGTCGGGGCGGAAATTTTGCAGGGCGGGAGCCTGTCGTGGGCGACGTTTTGGGTGTGCTTGACGTATCCTGTGTATTATGTGGTCAGAAGAAAGCAGGGCGTGCGTGCGGTGACGGGGCTGTTCGTGGATACGCTGGTGTTTTTGCCCATTGGGCTTGTGCTTTTGGTGATTAAGCCAAGCTTGACCACGCAGATTGGCGGTGTTTTGATGATGGCGAAAGTGGTCGGGCTTGGGGCGTTGTCCGTGGCGGCGTTTTTGGCGAATTTACAAGCCATGCGTATGCTGCCGATGAGTTTATTTGGTATGTTAAGTTATCTTGAGCCTTTGCTTTTGTTCGTGGTGGCGATTACCCTTTTGGGCGAGCCTGTCACAGGGCAAATGCTGTTTAGTTACGGCTTTATTTGGCTGGGTATTGTTTGTCTTTTAATGCAAGGTGTGGTTGCCAGCCGTAAAAAATACGGGCGTTAAACGTGTTGGCTGTGTTTGATTGAACATCACATAACATGTCTTAAAAATCCAAAATTAAGAAAAATCGTGCGTTTATTGTCCTTTGTTAAGTCCTTTGGTCAGCTTAACGGCGAGCAGAAAATTTAGTCTTTTGGGGGTTAAAAACGCCTTGGGGTGACAATCCGAGGCGTTTTATGGGAATTAGACCATGTTTTTAAAGCCACGCTGTTTGTCACGGGCGAAGTCACGTTCTTTTAGAGTGGCGCGTTTGTCGTGCAGTTTTTTGCCTTTGGCGAGGGCGATTTCGCATTTGACACGGCTGCCACTCCAGTAGCACGCCAATGCCACGCAGGTGTAGCCTTTTTGGTTCACCATACCAAAGAGCTTGTCAATCTCACGGCGGTGCAAAAGGAGCTTTCGGGTGCGTAGGCTGTCGGGGTTGACGTGGGTGGAGCTGGTGATAAGCGGGCTAATGCTCGCCCCGAATAAGAACGCCTCGCCATTTTTAAAGATGACGTAGCTTTCTGTGATACGCATTTTTCCTGCACGAATGGCTTTGACTTCCCAGCCTAAAAGCTCAAGCCCTGCTTCGTAGGTTTCTTCGATAAAATACTCGTGGCGGGCTTTTTTGTTGGCGGCGATTTGCCCTTTTGGGGTTTTTGATTTTTTTGACATTGGGCGTCCTTTTATTTACAATCTATAAAATAGCTAAGATTATAGCAGATTTTGGCGTCACGCCCAAGTGTCGCTTTGATTTGTAACAAATCTTCCACAACGACCATTTTAGAAGGATACATCATGAGCCAAAGCTTACCTACTGTTGAAACGCTGTTAAATCACCGCTCCGTCCGCCGTTATACAGGCGAGCCGATTAGCGAAGAAATGCTAAATACCATCTTAGAATGTGGGCGTGCGGTGTCTACCTCAAGCTTTTTGCAGGCGGTGAGCGTGGTGCGTGTGGTTGACCCGAAAAAACGCACTGCTTTTCGCCAAATTTCCAACGACTTATCAGAAGAAAAGTATAATGAGCTGCTAGCAGCAGGCAAGCGTCTGGGGCATGATTATGTTGAGACCTGTGCGGAGTATTTGGTGTTTTGTATGGATGGACATCGTCATGCCAAGCTTGTGCCAGAGGCTGAGCTTGACTGGACGGAGGTGTCGTTGATTGGTTCGATTGATGCTGCTTTGATGGCACAAAATATGCTTGCTGCCGCTGAGAGCTTGGGGTTAGGTGGGGTATACATTGGCAGTTTAAGAAATGACATTCAGCGTGCCAGCGAGCTTTTGGCGCTGCCCAAGCACGTCGTGCCGCTATTCGGACTGTGCCTTGGTCACCCCGACTGGGATGCACCGATGAATCAGTCACAGCGTCCCCGTTTGCCCCTTGATACCATCGTTTCTGTGGACAGTTATAAACCTGCCGATGATGAGACTTTGGCGGCATATAATGAGACCGTGAAAGAATATTATGGCACAAGAAAAATTGGCATGGACTGGATTGCCCAAATCAAGGCGACTTTCGGCAAGCCTGTGCGTCCGTTTATTTTGCCATTCCTCCAAGAAAAAGGCTTTAATAAGCGATAAGTTTAAAAATAACGGGCGGCTGTTGGGTTGCCCTTATTTTTTGGTTTATCCAAAGGGGCTTTTGTGGTAGAATGGGCGGCTATTATTTTTAAGTGTCTTTCCAATCTTGATTAAGCTTTAGTCTTTTTAGGACATCGTATGTCGCATTCCAGTTCGCCAGAAATTTTTAACCCTGCCCAAACCCCTGCCAGTCAAGCCACGCCTTACCATCATAAAGCCAACCATAACCAAAACCGCAGTGTTTCTGAGAGTGCAGAGCGTGCAGGTGGGTTCGTCCAGAAGGCAGGGCAAACACCGAAAATCGGCTTCGTGTCTTTGGGTTGCCCAAAGGCACTGGTGGACAGTGAGCGGATTATCACTGAGCTATCAAAAGATGGTTATCAAGTCGCCAATGATTATGATGGGGCGGACTTGGTGGTGGTGAATACCTGCGGTTTTATCGAAAGTGCGGTGCAGGAGTCCTTGGACGCCATCGGTGAGGCGATTTCCAAAAACGGTAAGGTCATCGTCACAGGCTGTCTGGGCAAAGACGCCGAAAAAATCCGCCAAATGCACCCAAAGGTGCTGGCAGTGACAGGTGCACACGCCTATGAAGAGGTGGTGGGTGCGGTCAATCATTACGTCCCCAAGCCTGAAAAAACGAAAATTTATAACCCGAAGATTGATTTGATTGACGAAGCGGGCATTAAACTTACTCCTAAGCATTACGCCTATCTGAAAATCAGTGAGGGCTGTAACCATCGCTGTACGTTTTGCATTATTCCATCTTTGCGGGGGGATTTGGTCAGCCGTTCCATCGATGAGGTCTTAAAAGAGTCGGTTGCCCTTGCCAAGGCAGGGGTGAAAGAGCTTTTAGTGATCAGCCAAGATACGTCTGCGTATGGCGTGGATTTGAAATATAAAACCGTGTTTTTTGACGGTATGCCAATGAAGTCGAAGTTTTTTGATATGTGTCAAGCAATGGCGACTTTGGGTAAAAATAGCGATATGTGGGTGCGTCTGCACTATATCTATCCTTATCCACACGTAGATGATGTGGTGAAACTTATGGCGCACCCCACCGATAAAGGCGGGCTTTTACCTTATCTGGACATTCCGTTTCAGCACGCCAGCCCCCGTGTTTTAAAGCTAATGAAACGTCCTGCGATGAGTGAAAACACGCTTGAACGCATTAAGGCATGGCGGGCGATTAATCCTGATTTGGTCATTCGTTCAACATTTGTGGTGGGTTTTCCAGGGGAGACCGAAGAGGATTTTCTCTATCTTTTGGATTGGCTAAAAGAAGCACGCCTTGACCGTGTGGGCTGTTTTACCTATTCTGCCATCGAGGGGGCGACTGCGAACGATTTGCCAGACCCCGTGCCTGAAGCCGTTAAAAAAGACCGCTACGAGCGACTCATGGCGGTACAGCAAGCCATCAGCGAAGAAAAACTCCAAGAAAAAGTCGGTAAAACACTCACGGTTTTGATAGATGAGATTGACACCGAGGAAAATATTGCCATTTGTCGCAGCTTTGCGGACGCTCCTGAGATTGACGGTCATGTGTATGTGGACGACATTGATGCGTCTGTGAAAGTGGGGCAGTTTTTGACTGTGGTCATTGACGAGGCGAGTGAGTATGATTTGTTCGCCAGCTTTACGGGCGATTAACCTTGACGGGGTGATATTTGTCGCTTTGTGATGGTTATGTAATGCTTGGTGTGAGTATGGCAAAAACCCCTTACTTTTTTCGTGGTTTTTGCTAGAATGAACACGCTCGCTCATGTTGGGCGGGCTGACTTAAAATAAGGATGGAATCATGAAAGCCTTAAAAGGGTATTTATTTGCGTGTGTGGTTGCCCTGCCAGTGTATTCGCATGCAAAAATGACCGCAGAAGACCCTGTTATTACTGCCACCGTGCTGGCGGATAGCGGATTTAAAGACAATAAAGTCGCCGCCATTGAAATGCTAAAAAAGCGTGGCTATCAAGTCCATAGCATAACCATCGAGGCAGATCGGGGCAATCCTGTCCTTCGTATCAAGGCTTTAAAACCACCCCAAAAATACGTCATTTTAATGACTTATCCTGAACTAAAAATTATCGAAGAGCGGCGATTGCCTGATGAAAAGTAAGCAAAGAGTAACTCTAAAAGATGCTTGTTCGTGCCGCTTGAATCTCCATGCTTGAAATTATAAACTTGGTCTGGCTCTAAAAATGTGGTAAAATCTGAAAAATTTGTTGTGCCATTTTAGATGAAAAAAGAGAGCCGACCATGTCAGATAAAAATCCCCAATTTTCTCGTATCTTATTAAAGCTTTCAGGCGAAGCCTTGGCAGGTGGTAAAGGCATGGGCATTGATGCCTCTGTGCTTGACCAGATGAGCCTATCGATTGCCCATTTGCGTGGGCTTGGCGTACAAGTCGGTATCGTGGTGGGCGGTGGTAACTTGTACCGTGGCAGCCAACTCCAAAAAGAGGGTTTGGTAGGACGTGTCACGGGCGACCAAATGGGTATGCTGGCAACTGTGATGAACGGACTGGCGATGCGTGATGCCCTTGCCAGAAGAAATATTAAAACCCGCTTAATGTCAGCGCTTGAGATTGGTACGGTGGTGGAGCCGTATTCTAGCCGTGATGCCATTCGCCATTTAAATAACGGTGAGGTCTGCGTTTTCGTAGCAGGAACGGGCAACCCGTTTTTTACCACGGATACGGCAGCGTGCTTGCGTGGGATTGAGATTGAGGCGAGCTTGATTTTAAAAGCCACTAAGGTCGATGGCGTGTACGATAAAGACCCAAGTTTATACGAAGATGCGGTGAAATATGACAGCCTAAGCTTTGATGAGGTGCTTGAGAAGAAGCTTGGCGTGATGGACATGACTGCCATTGCCTTGTGCCGTGAGCATAATGTGCCTTTGTGTGTCTTTGATATGAATAAACCAAATGCCTTGTTAAATGTGGTGATGGGCGAGGCAGAAGGCACGCGTGTTTATCATTGATTTATGATAAATCTTGGCAAATCTTTTAAAGAAAATTTTATTTTTAATCTTAGATTTAATGGTGCATGATTTTTAATAAATTTTTCATGGATTTTATATGGGTATTGGTAACTGTGAATGATAATTCCCATTAAAAATCAATGGCGATTTTGATTAAAATAAGGCATTATTGAAAGCGTTCAAATTTTTTAATGGTTTTGGAGAACTGTTATGATTAACCAAATTAAGCAAGACGGCAAAGCCCGTATGGAAAAATCGCTAGAAGCCTTAGAGGGTGCTTTTGCTAAATTACGTACTGGACGTGCCCACCCTGGAATTTTATCAGGCGTTATGGTGAGTTATTATGGCTCAGAAATGCCACTAAACCAAGTGGCGAGCGTCAACGTAGAAGACAGTCGTACACTTTTGGTTCAGCCTTTTGACCGCTCTATGGTGCAGGCGGTAGACAAAGCAATCCGTGAGGCAGATTTGGGTCTAAACCCGATGACTGCCGATGTCATTCGTGTACCAATGCCTGCTTTGACCGAGGAAACACGTAAAGATATGCAAAAACTGGCAAGGGCGGACGCTGAGTCAGCCCGTGTGTCTGTGCGTAATATCCGTCGTGATATGTTAAATGACATCAAAAAACTGGTGAAAGAAAAAGAGGCATCAGAAGATGATGAACGCCGTGCTGATACCGACATTCAAAAATTGACCGATGATTTTATTAAGCAAATCGATACTCGCCTTTCTAAAAAAGAAAGTGAACTAATGGAAGTGTAAGATATAAAAAAGCTTTGTGGTGCAACGCCACAAGGCTTTTTATTTTTTTAAATGCTAAAACGGCATAAATAACGACAATCTAAAGGGTAAAAATCGGTGCAGGCGTATGACAGACACGGTAAAAAATCCAGTGCCAAGACACATTGCCATCATTATGGACGGCAATAACCGTTACGCCAAGCGGCAAGGCTTGCAGACGGGTGGTGGACACGTGGCGGGTAAAAATAGCCTTGATCCGATTGTTGAGTTTTGTTTGTTGGCAGGCGTGCAAGTCTTGACAGTGTTTGCTTTTTCGTCTGAAAATTGGGCAAGACCTAAGGCGGAGGTGGATTTATTGATGGGGCTTTTGGAGCAGACCATTCATGAGCAAATGCCCCGCATGGATAAGTATCGTATTCGCTTAAGATTTATCGGGGATAGACGTTCGCTCCCTTTGAAACTACAAACCCTGATGGCGGATGCTGAGCGTCAAACCGCCCATTTTGATAAAATGACCCTTGTCATTGCGGTCAGTTATGGTGGTAAATGGGATATTGTAGAGAGTGCTAAGTCATTGATAGCAAAGGTAAAAAATGGTCAAATGGATATTGACGACATAGATGAAGACAGCTTTAATCAGGTGGTGAGTTTGGGCGATTGCCCGCCTGTGGATATGCTCGTTCGCACGGGGGGCGATTATCGCATTTCTAATTTTCTTTTGTGGCAAACGGCTTATGCCGAGCTGTTTTTTACCAAAACTTTATGGCCTGATTTTACCCCTGATGAGCTAGGGGAGATGATGGCGGATTTTGGCAATCGTGAACGGCGGTTTGGGAAAACGAGTGAGCAGGTGCAAAACGAAAATTGAGTTTTAATTAAATGGTATGCAAAATAATTTACAATCCGTCAAACAAACTTATCGTTATTTATTTAAATTGCCTGTTAGCGTGCCGTTGATTGTTTTATTTATTATTATAATGATAATGGATAAAATAAAATTGG